>JABDKZ010000313.1 GCA_013001935.1 Maribacter sp. | reverse complement strand
CAAGTGGCCCTATGAATCACCACGAAGAGGTGCGGCGACAACCCGCGCTTTTGGGGAATGGGATGCGGCCTATGGAGGTTGGGAAATTGAGGGGGAACCCTACACGCGTACCGAAGGAACAAAATTCGAATGGTTTCGATCCCATATGCTAGGGGGGCGAACAAATCATTGGGGACGTATCTCCTTGCGATTTGGCCCAAAAGACTTTAAGGGAAAAACACGTGATGGCCATGGTGAGGATTGGCCCATAGGGTATGAGGATGTAAAACCATATTACGATAAGGTTGATAAACTGATCGGGGTATTCGGTACAAAAGAGGGATTGCCAGATGACCCGGATGGGTTTTTTCTCCCGCCACCAAAACCCAGACTCCATGAATTGTTCTATTTTAATGGAGCCAAAAAGTCGGGTATACCCGTCATTCCCAGTAGAATGTCTATGTTGACGAAAAGAATAAACAAAGACAGGGGTGTGTGTTTTTATTGTGGACAGTGTTCACGATCCTGCTCGGTATACGCCGATTTCTCATCGGGTAGTTGTTTGATATTCCCGGCACAAAAAAGTGGCGGTCGTGTAAAGATCTTTGTAAATTCAGTAGTTCGTGAAGTCACGACCAATGAAGAGGGCAAAGCAACCGGCGTTTCTTATATCAGCAAGGATGACCGTAAGGAATATAAACTAAAGGGCAAAATAGTCGTATTGGCCGCCTCGGCCTGCAGTTCGGCAAGAATATTATTGAATTCCAAGAGCAAGCAACATCCTAATGGCCTGGGTAATAGTAGTGACCATGTGGGCAAATACCTGCATGATTCCACTGGAGCCAGTAGGGTTGGTTTTGTACCTGGACTTATGAATCGCAAAACCTCATACAATGAAGATGGCGTTGGTGGCATGCATGTATATTCACCTTGGTGGGGAGACAATTCGAAGTTGGATTTCCCCAGAGGCTATCATATCGAAATTTGGGGCGGCATGGGTATGCCCAACTATGGGTTTGGTCATAGTCCAAATGAGTTCAATAAATTCTTTGGGATGAAAGTTGGAGGCTATGGCGATTCCTTGCGCGATGGTGTTAAGAAATATTATGGTTCAGTAATTGGTTTTGGGGGAAGGGGGGAAGCCATTGCCAGAAAGGATAATTATTGTGAAATAGATCCAACTACGGTAGATCAGTTTGGTATTCCCGTATTGAAATTCAATTATAAATGGTCCGATTTTGAGCGAAAACAGGCCAAACACATGCAAGATACTTTTGAGGAAATAATACATAATATGGGTGGTGAACCCTTGGGGGGAAAGCCTGGAAAAGAGAGTGATTATGGTCTGTTGGCACCTGGTCAGATTATACATGAGGTAGGTACGACCCGAATGGGCAATGATCCCAAAACTTCGGTTACCAATAAATATCAACAATTACACGACGTTGACAATGTTTTCATTGTTGATGCAGGCCCATTTGTATCACAGGCCGATAAGAATTGTACATGGACTATATTGGCCTTGTCATGGAGAGCATCGGACTATATCATTGAACAGTTAAAACAACAAAATATTTAAGTATTGTGTTAGGTCTGTCGTGTTGGTTAAGTTGCCGTTATTTTTTGCCAGGTCAAGGCAAAAAATACTTGCATAGCCATAGCTACGGAATTATTTTTTAACGCAGAACTGGTAAATAAAGAACAAAACTTGGGTCGGCTAAGGCAGGCTTAAAACAATACAAAGATGGATAGAAGAAAGAGTTTGCAGACGATTATTCTTGGAGCCGGGGCTGCCTCTACAGGTTTGGTATTTAATAGTTGCGCCTCTGAGGGAGAGTCCTCCGTTGAGCAGAATATTGCCAAAGGTGCTGAAAAGTTCTTTGGAAGGACCCCTGAGGAATTGGAGCTCATTGATAAATTGAATGCCGAACAATTGTTCAATGCACATGAAATGGAAACAATCACTGTATTGAGTACGGTTATTCTTCCACCCAAAGAACCGCATGGAGGCCCAATTGAAGCTGAGGTTCCCGAGTTTATAGAATTCATAGGCAAGGACTTTCCCGAAATGCAAACCACGCTGCTTGGTGGGTTAATGTGGTTAGATCATAAGTGCAATACAGAATTTGGAGTGGAGTTTAAAACAGCAACCCTTGAGCAACAAAAGCAGTTGCTCGATCCAATTGCCTTTCATGATGTTGAGGTGCCTTTGGAGGAGCAACCCTTGGAGATACAATTCTTTCATTTGATGCGTGAATTAACGGTTACAGGCTATTACACTTCCAAGGTCGGAATTGCCGACCTAGGATATAAAGGCAATATGCCCAATGTTTGGGATGGCGTACCTGAAGATATACTGGAGCAACATGGTGTTAGCTATGACCCCGAATGGATCGCAAAATGTGTGGACCAAAGTAAAAGAGGAATCATTGCCGAGTGGGATGAGGAAGGAAATTTGTTAACATAAAAATCATAACTGATATGAGTGGTCTTAAGTCGTACCTAACCTTAGTAGCATTGGCGATTGTTTTGCCAACGAGTATTCACCAAATGAGTGCCCAGGAGTATGGCATTCAATTATACAGTTTACGTAACCAATTCAAAAAAGATGTAGAAGGCTCATTGAAAACCATTAGTGATTGGGGTTTGACGAATTTAGAAGGTGGTAGTACCTATGGGCTTTCTTTTGAGGAATTCGATGCATTATTGACCGAATATAAGTTAGATGTGGTTAGTGTTGGCGCTTCTTTTGAAGATTTAAGGGATAACCCGGAAAAGGTTTTGGAAAATGCCAAACAATTCGGTGCAAAATATGTAATGTGTGCCTGGATTCCCCACGAGGGGAATGATTTCGATATTGAAAATGTAAAGGAGGCCGTGGCAGTCTTCAATAAGGCTGGTAAGTTGTTAAAGGATGAAGGGATTACCCTGGCTTACCACGCCCATGGGTATGAGTTTAGACCCTATGCGAACGGGACCTTATTCGATTATATGGCCGACAATGCGGAGTATTTCGCTTTTGAGATGGACGTGTACTGGGTGCAACATGGTGGTGCCGATCCAATGGCGCTATTGAACAAGTACCCGGATAAATTCGTTTTGTTCCATCTTAAGGATATGGAAAAAGGCGTGGTTGGGAATAATACTGGTCATGAGGATGTTGAAACGAATGTGGTTTTGGGAACCGGACAAATAGATATTAAGGGCATCGTTAAGAGGGGGATTGAACTTGGTGTAAAATACATGTTCATTGAAGATGAATGTTCTAGAGTGGTGGAACAAGTACCTCAAAGCCTGGTATTCCTAAAAAATATAAAATGATATTCACGCTGCGTTCACTCAAATATGCATCATTAAGCCTGATTTTTATGGGTATTGGGGCATGCAATTCCAAGTCGAATCAAAAACAGGAAAGTAAACCTCCAAATATAATCTGGTTGGTTGCTGAAGATCAATCCCCCGGTTTTTTCCCTATGTATGGTGATAGTACTATTGCATTGCCCAATATCGAATCATTGGCTAACGATGGGGTGGTTTTCGATAATGCTTTTTCCCCGGTACCGGTTTGTGCTCCGGCAAGAAGTGCACTCATCACCGGAATGTACCCAACAACATTGGGAACCCATAATATGCGCACTCACAAATCATGGGCCCAAGAAAATGAACCTTCAATTGATATACCAAGCTATTCACCTATTGTGCCGGAAGGTGTTAGAATGTTTACCGAAAACCTTCGAAAAGTAGGATACTATTGTGTTAACGGTCCAAAAGAGGACTATAATTTTGCCAAGACGCAGGGTGCTTGGGATGAAAGCAGTACGAACCGTCATTGGAGAAATAGAAAAGAAGATCAACCATTTTTCGCTGTTTTTAATTTTGCGGTTTGCCATGAATCGCAAATCTGGAAGCGTAGTAAGGACAGTTTGTATGTTGATCCAGAAACTGTACCGATACCTCCCTATTTTCCCAGCAATGAGGTGATACGGCATGATCTGGCGGTTAATTACAGTAATCTAAAGCGTTTGGATGACCAAATAGGAGAAGTAATAGCCCAGTTGAAAGCAGACGGACTTTATGAAAATAGTGTCATATTCTTTTATGCTGATCATGGGGGTCCTTTTCCGAGGCATAAGCGGGCCCTATATGATAGTGGGATAAAGGTGCCTTTGCTGATAAAATTTCCCAACAATGAAAATGCGGATAGTAGAAATGACAGTTTTATCAGTTTTATTGATTATGCCCCAACAGTACTTTCCATGGCAGGCATTGAGCCACCAAAAGTGATGCAGGGGAAAGCACAATTTGGTGAATTTGAGGTTAAAAAGAAGTCTGAATATACCTTTCATTCTTCTGACCGTTTTGATGAGTTATATGACCGATTACGTGCGGTACGATCTGTACGTTATAAATATATTAAAAGCTTCAATACTCAAATTAGCCATGCCATGCCGGTGGCCTATCGGGAACAAATGCCTATGATGCAAGAGCTACGAAAACTATATGCTACTAAAAAGTTAAATGATGGGCAGTCGGTTTGGTTGCATCCAGACAAGCCAGTAGAGGAACTATATGATTTGGAGAACGACCCTTATGAGCTTAATAATTTGGCTGGCATACCTGAATTTCAGGATACTTTGCTGCACTTAAGAAAAGTCATGAAAGAATGGATAAAGGAGACTAATGATTTAGGACAGTTCCCTGAAAAAGAGCTCATTGCTAAATGGCTCCCGGAGGGTGAACAACCTAAATTATCTCCATTGGAAATGGAAGAAAAGGAAGATGGCATACGGCTCATTTCAAAAAAATCGGATGCTACTATTATCTGGAGACATCCCAAGGATTCGTTATGGCATATTTATGATAGCCCTTTGCCTTTGGGTACTTCCTTCGAGGCCAAGGCAGAGCGTATTGGGTATAAAGCTAGTGAGATTCTGGCCAACTATTAGGAGAGTGCTTTTCTGATGAAGTTGATTTACCTTTAGAATTTAACAGGGTATTGTCCCCTTGAGGGGACCTTAGGGGTGTTTTATTTATTGACCGAAATATGATTTAGTTATTCGGAATTGTCCCCTTTAGAGGATTTAAGGAGTGTTATGTCCTAGCCAATAATTTCTGAATCGTTTCCTTCAAGACCAATTCTACTGAAAACATATTTTTCTTGACTTCCATGTCTGTAAACCTGA
>JABDKZ010000334.1 GCA_013001935.1 Maribacter sp. | reverse complement strand
AATTTTTAGCATGTGTTTTTCAACCTTTGGCTCGTATGAATTATTGGGATATTTAGGCCTTGCGTTCTTGGTTTTTTTATTGTTTGGTTCTTTGAAAGCAAATAATCCACAATAATATTTCTATTTTTTTGGTTAGCATTCATAGCAAAACGAAATCATCCTAAATTATTTATTTATAGCACTTTACACTTATATATTGTCCTATTCTAATTTATTGGTATTATCTTTGCACCACGAAAAATAATTAATTTAAATTTTAACAATGAACAAAGGAACAGTAAAGTTCTTCAATAATGCCAAAGGTTTTGGTTTTATAACTGAAGAAGGTGTAGAAAAAGATCATTTTGTGCACGTATCTGGATTAGTAGACGAAATTCGCGAAGGCGATGAAGTTGAATTTGATCTACAGGAAGGTAAAAAAGGATTAAATGCGGTAAACGTAAAAGTAGTTTAATAGCTGCTTTTTAATTTTTTAGAGATAAGCCCTGGCAAAATAGTCAGGGCTTTTTTTATGGTCTTTTGTTAAATTATTCTCTAAATTGCTATATACAACAGCTCCTGTTAGCTATCTGTTTATTGAATTCAAAATGAAGCAAAATGTATTTGTTCTTCTATTTCTTGGCATAATGCAATAACGTTGGCCTTATGATTCCCGAACATGACAAGACTAATGGCCCAAAGTTGTTTGATGATATAATCGATTTGTTCAATCAGAATTAGAATTAATGCAGCCAAGAATCATAGAGCTCACGCAAAAAAAGTTAGTTGGTATGAATATGAGCATGTCCCTGCTCAATGATAGGACGGGTGAATTATGGAGCCGTTTTATGCCAAAAGTAAATGACATTGGCAACAAACTTTCAGAAGACAAAATCTCAATGCAGGTTTATCCAACAACTTATTTTGAGCGATTCAATCCTAAGCACCGATTTGTAAAATGGGCGATGGTTGAAGTTGGGGATTTTGGCGAAATACCTGATGATTTGAATCAGTTTATTATACAGGAAGGGCTATATGCCGTATTTGATTATAAAGGTCCTAGTTACGATAAAAGTATATTTCAATATATTTATACCAAGTGGCTGCCCATTTCCGATTATAATATTGATAACAGACCTCATTTCGAGGTTTTGGGTGAAACCTATAGGAATAATGATCCAGAATCTGAAGAAGAAATATGGATACCGATACAGCTAAAATAATTCCAATCAAAAACAACGAACATGATTTCAAAATTCAAGCTTAGAAACTCACTGGGTTATTTCTTTTTTATCCTATTGTTTATTAATGGCAACAAGCTGCGATCTCAAGGTTTTGAAGGGTATTATCAATATCCTGATCTGCATGGGAATACGGTGGTCTTTACAGCCGAAGGGGATCTTTGGACCGTGCCACTGACAGGAGGATTGGCGCAAAAGTTGACTTCGCATGCAGAGGAAGAAAGATACCCGGCTTTTTCACCAGATGGCAAAACAGTCGCTTTCTCAGCTAGTTATGAGGGCCCAACAGAAGTTTATACGATGCCCATTACCGGAGGAATGCCCATTAGATGGACCTATGAAAGTGACTTTTCAAGAACAAACGGTTGGACACCTGACGGAAAAATTGTTTACGATACCAGGGCTTATGCGACCTTACCCGATCGTCAATTGGTGGTTATTGACACCAAAACCAAGCAAAAAGAGCGTATTCCTTTAAGTCAGGCAAGTGAAGCGACTTTCGATGCCACCGGCTCTACGGTTTATTTTGTGCGGCCTTCAGACCATAACAATGTAACAAAAAGATACAAAGGGGGCACGGCCAGACAAATTTGGAAATTCACGAAGACAGATGAAGAAGCCATACAACTCACCAAAGGCTATGCTGGGGAAAGTCACCATCCTATGTGGTATAGCAATAGAATTTACTTTATTACAGATCGTGATGGTATTATGAATATCTGGTCAGTTGATGAAAACGGGCAGGATTTAAAACAACATACGGATCATTCTGGTTTTGATGTACGAAATGCAAATCTTTCGGAAGGAAATATTGTATATCAATTAGGGGCCGATCTTTGGCTCTATGATATTCCGAACAACAGCAAGCGCAAAATAGAAATTACATTAGCCTCCGATTTAGATCAATTACGTGAAAAATGGGTTGAGAATCCATCGAAATACATAACATCCGTTTTCCCTGACAAAGAAGGCAAACGTATCATTATTACCGCAAGGGGAAGAGCATTTATCGCCCCAGTGAAATCGGGAAGGTTTGTTGAGTTTACGGATAAGAAAAATGTAAGGTTCAGGGATGCCATATTTTCTTCCGATGGGAAGAAAGTATATACCTTGTCAGATGAGAGCGGTGAATTCGAGTTCGTCAGTATGCCAAGTGATGGTGTGGGATTGCATAAAATTTTAACTTCCGACGGCAATGTACTTCGTTACACCGGTATTCCTTCACCAGATGGCAAATGGTTGGCATACGATGATTTGCGCGGTAATATGTTTGTATTGGATATTGCCTCGGGGACAAGCAAAAAAATATCGACCAATGAGGAAGGTATTTATTCATTTTCTTGGTCCCCGGACAGTAAATGGCTGGCCTTTGTTCAAGTTGCTGACAATACAATGGCACAGATTAGACTCCATAGTATAGTTTCCGGTACTTCATTCCCGATGACCACAGATAGGGCCAACAGTTTATATCCCGTTTGGAGTCCTGATGGAAAGTTTATTTATTTTCTCTCGGATCGCAGTTTTACTACTTTGGTGGGCAGTCCATGGGGGCCAAGGCAACCAGAACCCTATTTTGATGCAAGTGAAAAATTGTACTCCGTATCACTGCAAAGAGGTACCAGGTCACCGTTCAGACCTGATGATGAATTGGCTCCAAAGCCTAAAAAAGATGAAGAGAAAGAGAACGGAAAAGAATTGGTAACGGTTAAGATCGATCCAGAAGGAATTATGGGCAGAATTGAGGAAGTACCCATAAAACCTGGTAATTATAGCGGGTTGGCTGTTTCAAAAAAAGCCATTTATCTAATGACTAGAGAAACGGGGATAGGAGCTAAAACCCATCTAGGCGTCTTAAAAATTGATAATGAAGATATAGAACTAAAAACTATGGTCGAGGATATACGCTATTACGCCTTGACTGGTGACTACGAAAAATTGTTAATAAGGCAAAAAGACAATTTTTATATGGTTGATGCAGGTACTGAAAAAGTCAGTGATTTAGATAAAAATAAAATTGATCTAAGTGGTTGGAAGTTCGCGATTACACCTCAGGAAGATTGGAAACAGATTTTTACGGATGCGTGGAGAATGGAACGCGATTATTTTTATGATAAGAACATGCATGGGGTAAATTGGAAGTCAATGCATGATAAGTATTTCCCATTACTAAATCGTATAACGACAAGAAATGAACTATCAGATCTGATTGGTAGGTTCGTAGGGGAATTAGCGGCCTTGCACACAAGTGTAAGAGGGGGTGATCTGCTAGATGATGCCAAGAACATTCCCGTTGCCAATTTAGGTGCCCGATGTACTAGAGATGAGGAAAAAGGCGGTTTCCGTGTAGACTATATTTATAAAGCTGACCCGGATTATCCTGATGAAAAATCGCCTCTTGATGATCCCTATCTTGACATAAAACCAGGTGATATCATCACGAGTGTCAATGGTAAATCGGCATTGTCGGCCTTGGATATTGGCCAGCTTATCCGAAATCAACAAGGGAAACAAGTGAGGATAGAAATACTCCGAGGAACCACTAAAAAGAATGTTATTGTTAAACCTATTGGTAATAGCCAAAGATTACGTTATCGCGATTGGGAGTATTCAAGGCGATTGGCAGTAGAAGAAGCTACGAATAATAAAGTGGGCTATGTACATTTACAAGCGATGGGAAGCAGGGATTTAAATCAATGGTACAGGGAGTTTTATCCGGTTTTTGATAGGCCGGGGCTAATTATTGATGTACGCCATAATCGAGGAGGTAATATTGAGAGTTTTATACTGGAGAAATTATTGCGAAAAGCGTGGATGTACTGGAAATCAAGATCCGGAAAACCCTATTGGAACATGCAATACGCCTTTAGGGGCCACATCGTCATTTTGGTGGATCAAAATACCGCTTCTGATGGAGAGGCATTCGCTGATGGATTCAAAAAGTTAAATATGGGTACTGCTATTGGTACGCGAACATGGGGTGGTGAAATTTGGTTGAGTGGTGCCAATAGATTGAGTGACGGAGGTATTGCCCGTGCCCCTATGATGGGGGTTTATGGCTCGGATGGCGATTGGCTTATTGAAGGCCATGGCTTTGAACCTGATATTGTGGTAGACAATTTACCACATGCTACATTCAAAGGTGAAGATGCGCAATTGAAGGCGGCTATAACGCATTTGGAAAAGTTGATTGCCGAGGACCCGAGGGAAGTACCCGCACCACCGGCATATCCTGATAAATCATTCAATAATAAAGAATAGTTTAGGGAATATACTATGAAAGAGATAACAATGGTATTTGTAGTTGGTCTTTTAAGAATTGAGTTATGAGAAAAGGGTATTTATTTTTGGCGGTAATAGGCTTTATCGCCCCCAATATATTTGTGTTTTTGGAAACCATTGAAACCGGTAATATACTATTTTATACCAATCCCATGGCTACCATAAATGGTATGTTCGCAAATACCATTTCCACAGCCTTTATGGTAGACCTATTGTTCGTGGTTTTGGTCTTCTTTATTTGGTCATATCATGAAGCCAAGAAACATGGGATAAAAAGAGTATGGCTCATCTGGATCTTAGCCTTGTTATTTGGCATTGCCGGAGCATTTCCTCTTTTTCTCTATCTAAGGGAAAAAAGTAAGGTCTATTAATATTTTGGTCATTATAAATTAAATAATTATGTAGCGTTGAAATTAAAATGATTCCATGGTCGCTTCTTGACTGATTTTGAAGAATTGAATGAACCCCGATTATTACTTAGAATGTAAAATTAGATTTCCCTTCCTCTCGATTTTTACTTTAAAACCTCGTAACTTGCATGCGACCAATGAATAAAAGATGGATATAAATTTTGCAGTACTTATAGATGGTGATAATATACCTTCGGCCCATGTAAAGGAAATGATGGAGGAAATTGCCAAATATGGTAACCCTACTATAAAACGTATTTATGGGGATTGGACCAATCCTCGTCTTAACAAGTGGAAAACCGTGCTCTTGGAAAATGCAATTACACCCATTCAACAATACGGGTATACTAGCGGAAAGAATGCCACGGATTCGGCCATGATCATTGATGCTATGGATATATTATATTCCGGGAAGGTCAACGGATTCTGTTTAGTGAGTAGCGATAGTGATTTTACACGTTTGGCAACACGCCTTCGTGAGGCAGGAATGCAAGTTTTCGGCATTGGGGAAAAGAAAACCCCGGATCCTTTCATCGTAGCATGTGATAAGTTTATTTATATTGAAATCCTCAAAGGCCAATCGGAAGAAGATTCCTCAGGTGCACCTGAGTCCACTGCAAGGACCAAAAATAGTATCGATAAAATTACACCTAAGGAAATACGGTTTATTTCAGCTACTATTGCCGATGTTGCCGATGAAGATGGTTGGGCTTTTTTAGGTGATGTGGGGAGCTTATTACAAAAAAGACACCCTAATTTTGATTCCCGGAATTATGGCTTTCAAAAATTGACCCCACTAATTGGTTCAATCAAGAATTTTGAACTGGAACGACGCGAAGATTCCCGTGGTCGCAAAAAGTTGATTTATGTAAAGATCAAGGAGAAAAGGGCATCTAGAACTCGAAAAAAATAATGGCGTAAATAAATTCTATGCAATAAAACAATATAATATCAACCCTTTTCGTCGATTTAACGTATCTAAATAGTATCACATTAAAATTTATAAATATGAAATCAGTTACTAAAAAATTACAGGTCGTTCTTGTTGCGGTCATGCTTTTATCCGCGAGCGGGATTATGGCTAACAATAGTTATGAAAAAAATACAATTCATATCAATACAGCCGATGATTTAGTTGGTGCTTGGAACTATACCGTTGAGGAGGTTGATTATCAGTATAGGACTGGTGTATTACTTATCACCAAGGAAGCAGGAAAATACAATGTTCAAGTACAATTAAGCGCTGGCAACCTTACTGGAGAGGAAGTTGATGTAAAGGGCAATAAAATATTCTTTTCAGTGAACATTGAAGGTCAAAAAATTTCGGTATCATTAGAAGCCCAAGGTGATAAGCTAAAAGGGGAAAGCAGCTCTTATGATGGCACCTATAAAATCGAAGGCACGAAAATAATGCCTGAATAGATTCAGTTAATTACTGAAAATAATAATCCAAGAACTCCCGAAAAGGGATTTCTTGGATTATTTAGTTTTGAGCCTAGGGCAAAGGCATACGTTTAAACCAGAAAAAAACCGAAGCAAATTGCTTCGGTTTTTTTTTGTATTAAAAGAATTATCTTTCTTACATCATGATAGGTAGAGCAACTCTGGTTGTTCCCCAAGCCATTACCAAATGGGCACCGCCATCAACTTCTTTAAAAGCTATGGAAAAAGCATCCAAGGATTCTTCGGCCATACTAACACCAGCCTTTACACGGGCAACATCAGCTCCTTTGCTATAAGAATAGGCTCCCCATTGATTCAAATTGCTGTTTAAGATAATGGTCCATTCACCTTCTCCGGGAATAGTGAACAAAGAATAAGTACCGGCTTTAACATCGGTACCGCCGACATTGGCATCTTTGTAAAAAGTGATTTCCGCAGCTTCGTTCGCCCCAGTTCTCCATACTTCGCCGGCAGGAGCAAGTTCAGATAGCGAGCGGCCTTTTAACTGCGGACGACTATAGGTCAACCTAACCGCTTTATCCGAAATTTTATAGCTAGATGGGAAAGTAGCCATGTCCATTGGGCTTTTGTCCAATCCGCTGAATTTTTGAGCTGAACTAGTAGTAGTAAATACCAAAGCAAGCATTACAATTGAAAATGTAACTAATTTTTTCATAATTGAGTTTGTTTTTATCCTGAACTTATTTCAGGGTTATCGGTTCAAATCTAAGTAGTAATCAATACAAAGTGTTAAAAAAAGTCGTTAAAATTATCCCAACTTACAGAATATACCCTAATCTTCAAAATAAAATAAAATATATGTCATTTATTTATATAATTAGTATTTATAATACAAAAGTGTAATTAATAACTGTATAAATGTTTTATAATTGATAGTTAAAATACATCTTTGCTATCAAATTGATATAAATAATTTAGTATGTGTGGAATTGTATGTGCATTTGATGTTAAGGAAAGCACGGATGTTTTAAGGCCTCAATTATTGGAAATGTCCAAAAAAGTAAGGCATAGGGGACCAGATTGGAGCGGGATTT
>JABDKZ010000289.1 GCA_013001935.1 Maribacter sp. | reverse complement strand
CATTGTTTAAAAGAAAAAATAGCTTCAATACTATTATGGCAATTACACCGTTATAAATTGTGTATAAAGTCTTTCTTCCGTATTTAAAATGGTTGATTTGGAAATATTTTTTTAAGATTAAAATATTCTGGCCAAATCATCGTTTTATATGCCGAAAGTGACACCAAATTAAAATCAAAATAAGAATTCCAAACTACTTAACCGGTGGTTTAATATTTGAACTCAAGTCCTAATTATGAAAAAACAGTTTATCAAAATTGTACTTTCTTGTGCAGTAATAGCAGGAGGTTTTACGGTTACAAGTTGTAGCAAGAAATCTTCGTCCTCTAAAAATGTATCAAGAGCTACAGGTTGGAAAATAAATGCCAAAGAAGGTGGTTTCCAATATAATACAGACTTTAAGGAGCAAGAAACAGCTCCTGGTCTTGTTTTTGTTGAAGGGGGTACATTTACCAAAGGAAAGGTACAAGATGATGTTATGCATGACTGGAACAATACCCCAACCTCCCAGCATGTACAGTCCTTTTATATGGACGAAACGGAAGTTACAAATGTAATGTACTTGGAATATTTAGATTATCTGAAGAGTGTTTATCCTCCTGAAAATCCAAAATATGCAAACATCTATAAAGGTGCATTGCCTGATACCTTGGTTTGGAGAAATCGTTTAGGATTTAATGAAACCATGACCAATAACTATTTGAGGCATCCTGCATATGCAGAATACCCTGTGGTTGGTGTAAACTGGATCCAAGCTACGCAATTTGCCGAATGGAGGACCGACCGTGTTAATGAAGTTATGCTTGAGAGGGAAGGCTATCTTTCAAAAGATGCCAAATATCAAGCTGCTACAGGAGAAGTTGCGGGGACATTTAGTACTGAAGCCTATTTAAATAGACCAGAGTCTGTTTATGACGGACAAATAGATTCCTTACAAGGCAAGATGAAAAAGGATAGTGTAAACACTTACGCCAAAAGAAGTACGGGTATTATTATGCCTGAATATAGACTACCAACTGAAACTGAGTGGGAATACGCTGCTGCTGCACAAGTTGGATCTAGGGAATATAATAACTACAGAGGAAGAAAAAAATATCCTTGGGAAGGCGATTACACCAGAAACGGACAACGTGTTGGTAGAGGTGATCAATTAGCCAACTTTAAACAAGGAAAAGGTGATTATGGTGGAATTGCAGGCTGGTCTGATGACGGCGCCGATATTACCGCTGAAGTAATGTCTTATAAGCCCAATGACCTTGGTCTTTATGATATGGCCGGTAATGTTGCCGAATGGGTAGCAGACGTTTATCGCCCTATAGTTGATGATGAAGTAAGTGACTTTAATTACTACAGAGGTAATATTTATATGAAAACTGCCATTGGCGAAGATGGAAAAGTTAATATTCTTAGAGATTCTATAGTTTTTGATACATTACCTAATGGTAAAGTGGTTGCTATGAACCTTCCGGGTGAAATAAAAATGGTACCTGTAGATGAAGAAGAAACGTATCTAAGAACCAACTTCTCATCAAGTGATAATAGAGGTTATAGGGATGGTGATCCAAGTTCGTCAAGATTCTTTGATAGATTCAGTGATGAGGAAGACCAAGAAAATGTAAGAAAAATGTACGACTCCCCTAAGCATAAAGTAGAGCGTGATTCTCTTGGAAATTTAACACGCCAATACGATCAGTCTAATAACAGAACTACTTTGATTAATGACGAAGTTCGTGTATTCAAAGGTGGTTCTTGGAGAGACAGGGCCTATTGGTTAGATCCTGCCCAAAGAAGATATTTACCACAATATATGGCCACTGACTATATAGGTTTCAGATGTGCTATGTCTAGAGTTGGTTCAAAATCGAAAACAAAAAACAAGACCGTAAGAGGCAAAAAAGCTAAATAGGAGCAATGAGTTTAAAAAAAGCCCTGACGAAATCGTCAGGGCTTTTTTTTATCTTTGAAATATGATTATAGAGAAACTCCACCAAATCTTTTTACAGTTCCCCATAGTTTGTACAGATACCCGAAAAATAGAAAAAAACTGTCTTTTCTTTGGGCTCAAAGGAGAAAATTTCAATGGAAATACATATGCTGACGAAGCGTTAAAAAAAGGAGCGGCCTATGCCATTGTTGATGAAAAAAAATATGCGACCACTAAAAGTATCATTTTAGTTGACGATGTTTTGCATACCCTTCAAAAATTAGCAACCTATCATAGGATTAAAAACAAAGCCAAAGTTATTGCCTTAACTGGGAGCAATGGCAAAACGACAACTAAAGAGCTCATTAATTCAGTACTGTCTAAAAAATACAAGACCATAGCCACCATTGGCAACCTAAACAACCATATAGGCGTGCCACTGACCCTACTATCAATTAAGAAAGATACCGAATTAGCCATTATTGAAATGGGCGCCAATCATTTGAAGGAAATTGAGTTCCTTAGTTCAATAGTCCAACCCGATTTTGGATATATCACTAATTTCGGCAAGGCACACTTAGAAGGATTTGGGGGAGTTACTGGAGTAATAAAAGGAAAGAGTGAGCTATATGATTATTTAACCAATAATGAAAAAACAGTATTCCTGAATGCAGACGACCCCATTCAATTAGAAAAACTAGGTCACTACATTAAAAAATATGGCTTTACGGAAGATAAAAAGGATTATTATAAAATACATATGTTGAAAGCCGATCCTTTTGTCACCATAAAGGTTGAAGAGATTCAAATCAATTCTAATCTTATAGGCAGCTATAACTTTACGAATTGTTGTGCGGCCATTCTTATGGGCAAATATTTTAATGTAGAGATGAAAGACATTAAATCGGCCATTGAAGACTACATACCTAAAAATAATAGATCACAAATCATTGAAAAAAATGGCAGACACATCATTCTGGATGCATACAACGCTAATCCGTCAAGTATGAAAGTGGCATTGGAAAATTTCAGCAAGT
>JABDKZ010000288.1 GCA_013001935.1 Maribacter sp. | reverse complement strand
TATCAGCATCGGTCAATGCAATAAGGTTATCTGCTTTTTCAATGACAATATCATTTTCTAAATAAATAATACCTAAATCCAGTAGTTGGTTTTCCAAAATTATCGGCATTCTTTTCGTGATAAAGTCAGGTGAAGAAATATTCAAAATATATGCTCCTATTAAGGAAATTGGTGCCCTTAATTCAAAATCAGCACCCGAATTAATCGAAACCCGTGTGTCTTCGATAGAAATAGTACAATGCGAGATCGGTTCTTTTGATCTACCATCAAATACATTACCAATAATGACCGAAAACTCTTGTGCATTAAAGGTTTGATACCCAAAAAAGACTAAAAATAAAACAAGAAAAAAGCGCATTTAATTTTTGGTATGGTTAGCAAGTTGATTGAATGCTAATTAAAGCTCCAGATGTTTCGGTAAATAGGTTACAAGGCCATTGCATTTTCAGATATGAGTTCCCTATTAATACTTCATCATGAACTAAATATAATTGCCCCCAGTGCATAAATCATGCAGGCTAGGGATTTAACTTGTACAGGTAATACAATTCGCAAACAAGGCAAATGAATATGTAACTGTATGAAAACCATAATTGTAGCGCTTATAGCATTTCTATCAACATCAAACGTACAAGCACAAAAGCATTATAAAGTACGTGCTGTGGCTTTTTATAATGTTGAAAATCTATTCGATACGGAAAATGATTCTTTAACCTTTGATGATGATCGTACTCCCGGGGGAAAAGATCATTGGACGCGAGAAAGGTATACACGAAAGATTGATAACATCTCAAAGGTTATTTCCCATATTGGACAAGAAGAAACCAAAACAACGTCAGATATAATTGGCCTTTGCGAGATAGAAAACAAAAAAGTTCTAGAAGATTTGGTTAACCATTCCAGACTTCTAAAAATGAATTATGGCATTGTTCATTTTGATTCCCCGGATGAGCGTGGTATTGATGTCGCCCTAATTTATAAGCAAGCTAATTTTTTACCCACATCATTTCAAAGTCGCAGGCTCTTATTACAGAATATAGATGGTGAAAGGGATTATACGCGGGACCAATTGGTTGTTGGCGGATTATTGGATGATGAACAGATCTATTGTATCGTTAATCACTGGCCATCAAGAAGCGGCGGGGCAGCGCGCAGTAAACCTAACCGATTGGCAGCTGCCAAATTAAATAAACGAATTATTGATTCTATCTTAGAAATCGATAGTGCAGCAAAAATAATCGGCATGGGCGATTTTAATGATGATCCAGTAGATGATAGTCTCCAAAAAATCTTAAAAACAGTAGGTAAGAAAAAGAGTTTAGATGAAAATGACCTTTATAATCCTATGGAAAAACTTTTTAAAAAAGGTTTGGGCTCCTTAGCTTATCGTGATAAATGGAATCTTTTCGACCAGTTTTATTTTACACCCAATCTATTGGAACACGAAGGCGATTCTTATCGGTTCTGGAAGGCAACTATTTTCGCAACTCCTTTTATTATTACTAAAAAGGGCAAATACAGGGGTTATCCTTTTAGAACCTACGCAGGGGGCAACTATATGGGTGGGTATAGCGATCATTTCCCCGTAGTCATGTATTTAATAAAACCCGTTCCGTAACACCTATTGGGGTGTGGCAACCCTGATGTTCCTCCATTTTACCTTAATGCCCCCACCATCGTGAATTTGTAGGGCAATAGAGCCTTCGCCCTCACCGATCAACGTATCGTTGATTGTAACCATCTCTACACCGTTGAGCCATGATGTTAATTGATTACCATAAACCCTGATTCTCATCTCATTCCATTCTCCCATTTTTAAGGCTTTATCTTTTTCTGGATCGGGCTTGATCAACCAACCACGACCATAGGACTCATATACCCCACCTGTACTATGACCCGGAGGTGCTACTTCAACTTGCCAGCCATTAACCTTAGTCCCCTCTATGGTAGAGCGAATAAAGACCCCACTGTTGCCATTGGCCTCTTGTTTAAACTCTAGGGTAAGGGTAAAGTCTTTGTAGTGCTCATTGGTTGCCAGATACCCATATTGTTCGTCCGGGCCACTCTCACAGACTAGTAGACCATCTTCTACAAACCACTTTTCTGTGCCATAGATCGTCCACCCTGATAGGTCTTGCCCATTGAATAGCGATTTTTCTTGGGCTATAACCAAGGTTGAAAACAGTAAGAAAGCCAATAGTAAAGTATTTTTCATTTTCGATGTTTTATAGATTGCATGCTACGATTATTTAAAACAAAGCGCTCTGATTCAATATACAATCGAAACAATTTCCTTGCTTGAGAGAAAAGAATCCAATTTTAATTGAGCCATTGCCCCCAAGGGATTCGGCTTAAGATAAGCACCAACCCTAACCCGTAAAAGACGGCAATGCTTTTGAACTTCTTCTTGCCTTCCATAAACTTCTTATGTCTAGACCAGCCAATGGTAATCAGTACTAGTGCTATAATATTTATAAAAGGGTGTTCAACCGCTAATAATCTAACTGCTGAATTCATACCGCCCATTCCTAATTCTTGTATGGCATTCAAACCACTTGGCGATACAAAAAAGAGAACCAGGCCAGCTAATAGTTGTAAATGGCAAAGTATAAGAGCGAATAGGCTAAGTCGAAAATCTTTCCCGAGCGTGTTGAATGTTCTGTTGCTTACCAAGCCCATTATCGCATTGGCTACGGCGAGGAATAAAACGGCAAGTGCCACGTAAGCCAAATATGAATGTAATTCTAACGCCCATTGATGGGCAAGTCCTTGTTCTTCCATAATTATTAAGAATTTTGGTTTGCTAAAAATACTATTTTTTATGCATAAAAAAACCCTGACAGTATCGTCAGGGTTCTTAATTCAATAATAAATTGTATCCAAAAATTTAGAAATTGTAGCGCAAGGTAAGGTTCCAAGTTCTACCCCATCCAAAATAGCCTCGGTTAGAAACTGCTAGCCCATTGTAGGTTTCATCGCCAGCCTCGGCAAAGTTGGCCGTTGATAATCTTGAGATATACTCCGTATCAAGAATATTATTAATATTCGCCCTAATTTTTATAGACTTTGTTTTTGCAGCTCCTACAGCCATCCTGTACGTAAGTCCAAGATCCAATATGTTATAAGAAGGTAACTTCAAATTTTCCTTTACTGCACCTACATCAGCATAAAGATTGTCATAATACCTCCAATCAGAATCAACAGAGAAACTCTCACAGATGCGATAAGCGAATCCCAAACCACCAGAAAGCTGTGCGGCACCACCTACTTTACCACCATCAAAGTCATTGGTTTCGGTACTAATTACGTTACGCTCTTCATCGGTAACCTGGGTTACGGCTTCACCTTTGTACTGCCAGTCCCCAATTGAGACAAAACCGTTAAAGGAAAGGCCAGGTGCAGGTCTTAATTTAAAATCAATCTCTGCCCCGGAGTGTAATTGCTCGGTTCCAAAGTTGGTTTCGAAGGTAACCACATCATCAACAACATCTGAGCTGGTAACCACTCTATCTTTCCATGAAGTTCTATATAAATTTAATGTAGCTGAGAATATTGGTGAAGTGAAACCATAACCGGCCTCCAAACCAAATATTTTTTCATTCTCTGTTAAGGGATTTATTTGGTTGGTAAAATTCAAATAAATATTGTCATGGTAAGGTTGTCGGCTATAGTAACCCGTGTTTGCATAGAAACTGTGCGATCCATCCGGTTTATAACTTAAACCTGCCTTGGCATTATACCCAAAATTATTCACTTTTTCTGAATCAACTCCGTCAGTGATATTTGCTGGCAAAGGTTCCCCGGTACTCTGGGAAGATGTGCCATCAATTAAGGACTGATCGGCATATTGGTACAAATCAAATCTTTGGTGGTATTGGTTAGATACTGATCCTTGGAAAAAGGCTGAAAAATTATCGGTTCCGTATTCCAATTGGGTAAATAATCCTCCGTAAGAAATTCGCTCTTCGTTGTTATATGCAATTTTTTGATCTGTAGCATATTTATTGAACGCAGCTCCCCAACCGGAAGGCCTGAAGCTTTCAGTTGCAGTCACAAATTTATAGGTGCCAAAACTACCATAGGTATCATGATTGTTATTTTGATCTCTTAGTCGAATATTCTCCGTCCATGAATTTAAGCCATGAAAATTGGAGACTACCCTAAAGTGCTTACCGTAATAGGTTCTTAAATCAAAACCTACATTCCATGTAAGGTTATCAGTAAGTTGTTTCTCAAAGTTGGAGATCAAACCAAACCAATTGTGCAAGTTCATTGATGCACGTGTTATGTAGGCATCTTCTGAACCAAAGTAAACGGCATTTCCATCGGTAACCTGCGAATTTTGGGCGTAAATGGCATCATAATCTATACGTCCTTCAGCAGTTCTGATCCTGTTTCCACGATTACCGGTTCCGCCGCCATTTCCGAATGAGGCATAAAGTACGGTCGATAAATTAGATGTTTCATTAATATTCCAGTCCCAGTTTAAATTGATGACCGGCTTGTGATAGAAGTTTCGTCTTTCTGTCAAATACTGACCATTGTATGTACCCCAGTTATTGTTGTAACGCAAACCATACTGCAAATAACTTGAAATTGACTTCGTAAAGTTTTGATCGTGGATCTGTGGAGCACCCGTAATTAAAAAGTTGAAATTATGGGAATCGTTTGGTCTGTAACCTGCAGAAATGAAATACGTTTGGCCTTCACCAAAATTTCCTTCGTTATAACCATCACCTTGCCAGTGTGAAAGCATAACGCTTAGACCCCAACCCTTTTCAGAAATACCGGTATTGTAACCAGCGGAAGTTTTAATAAAGTTATTATTGGCAATGGTAGAATATGCGAAACCACCTTGTCGCATTTCAGTAGATTTGGTTACAAAGTTAACTGTACCCCCAACTGAAGAAATTGCCATTTTAGAAGAACCTAATCCCCTTTGGATCTGAACCGCTGAAGCAATATCATTTAAACCAGACCAGTTTGACCAGTACATTAAACCATCTTCCATACCGTTAATAGGCTGTCCGTTTAGAAGAAAAGCTGTGTTATCCTGATCAAAACCACGAACTCTCATGTTCGTATCCCCAAAACCACTTGACTGTCCTGAAACATAAACAGATGGTGTGTTCACCATGGTCATGGTAATATCTTGCGTTCCTATTTTTTCTTGTATAATTTTTACAGGAATAGAAGAAACAGCGATTGGTGTTTGCCTATCTTCGGCAAGGTCAATAATTCCTGTACCAGTAACAACAACTTCACCCAATTGTTCAGCGTCGGGTAACAACGAAATCGTGCCTACACTTCTGGTTATATTACCGGCAGCACTGGTAAATTTAACATAGGTACTTACGTAACCAAGATAGGAAACCACCAATGTACCTGAATTCTCAGATACTTCAAGTGTGAAATTTCCATCAAAATCAGAAGATGTACCATTTGTTGTTCCCTGAACAATTATACTTGCTCCTGGCAGCGGTCCTGCCAAATCACCATCAACAATGGTTCCTGTAATAGTTCCTTGTGAAAATGCAATAGCAGTCACTAAAAAGGCTGCTAAGGCCATGTACATTTTTTTCATTTTTTCAGTGTTTAATTCGGTTTAATATTCGGCGCAAAAGTGAGTTATTTTAATTACCCGAACATTAAGCCAGTGTTAAATTTTGCGATGTTAAATTTAACATAAATTATACATAATCAACACTGATATTTAAGAAGTTATTAACCTTTATGAAGAAATGAAAATACTGCAGTTTATTTCTTAAAAGAATGCAAAAGATTCAAGGTTGATGAGTCATGATCAGATATTTCTGAACCTTCAATATCCTTAAGCGTATGGGTGGCCAATTGTTTACCCAGTTCAACACCCCACTGATCATAGCTAAAGATATTCCAAACAACGCCTTGAACGAAGATTTTGTGTTCATAAGCAGCAATCAATGCCCCTAAATTCTTAGCGGTGAGCTTTTTTATCAAGAAAGTATTCGTTGGTTTATTTCCAACAAATACCTTAAATGGGACCAACTTATCAATTTCGGTTTCAGAAAGGTTCTTGTCTTTCATGTCATTGCGTACTTCGTCTTTGGTTTTACCGTTCATAAGTGCCTCGGTCTGGGCAAAAAAGTTGGCCATTAATTTGTTGTGGTGACCAGTATCACCATGCAGGGATTCGTTGAAACCAATAAAATCGGCAGGGATCAATTTTGTGCCCTGATGTATTAATTGAAAGAAGGCATGTTGGGAATTTGTGCCTGGCTCTCCCCATATGATCGTACCTGTTTGGTAAGTTATAGGTTTGCCATTACGGTCAACACTCTTACCATTGCTCTCCATGATTCCTTGTTGTAAATACGCTGAGAATCTACTCAAATACTGGGTATAGGGAATAATGACCTCAGTCTCTGCCTTATGGAAATTGTTATACCAAATGCTTATAAGCGCCATTATTACAGGAATATTGCTATCGAAATCTGTGGATTTGAAATGATCATCCATTTCATTTGCACCTTGCAATAAAGCATCGAAGTTTTCATAACCAACCGCCAATGCAATTGAAATACCAACAGCACTCCATAAAGAAAAGCGGCCGCCAACCCAGTCCCACATCGGGAATACATTTTCGGCAGAAATTCCAAACTCCGCAATCTTTTCAGCATTCGTAGAAACAGCTGCAAAATGCTTGGAAACATCATCTTGTTTTGCGGATTTTAAAAACCATTTCTTAATAGTTGTCGCATTGCTTAGGGTTTCCTGAGTTGTGAAGGTCTTTGAAACTACAACGAATAATGTGGTTTCAGGATTCAATTCCTTTAGAATTTCATGAACATGGTCACCATCTACATTACTGACAAAATGTGTTTTAAGATGATTTTTATAGAATTTGAGTGCCTCTACCACCATTGCCGGTCCTAAATCAGAACCTCCTATTCCAATATTGACAACATCGGTAAAAGCTTTTCCAGAATACCCTTTTTTTGAGCCGGAAATAATAGCTTCGGTGAAAGACTTTATATGTTCTTTTACCTCATAAACTTCAGGAACAACGTTAACCCCTTCAACTAATACCGTGTCTGTTTTTTTAGCACGTAAGGCGGTATGCAATACTGCCCGATCCTCTGTCTGATTAATGGCCTCCCCGCTAAAATATTTCGCTATAGCACCTTTTAAATTGACTTCGTCGGCCAATTCGAGTAAATTGGAAATCGTATCCTTGGTGATTCGATTTTTTGAAAAATCGAATAAAAAATCATTCCACTTTGTACTAAACTTATCCGCTCTACCAGCATCAGCAGCGAATAGCTCTTTTAAATGAATGTTTTTCGAAGTGTTATAATGTTGCGTAAGTTTCTTCCAAGCTTGGGTTTGTGTAGGGTCAGTGTTCTGTAATGACATTTTTCTCGTTAAGCGTTAACAATTCTTCCTCTTTTGGTTTTTCTACATATTCTATGCAATCCAATTGGTCCTTCTTTGGCGTAATGAAGGCAAAATAATCAGGACGTAGTGTATCAGCCAGTGGTTCGGCCTGAGGTAATTCTTCTTTTAATGGATCTACTTGTCTGCCATTGCGCCAGAAGCGATAACAGACGTGAGGGCCCCCAGTATTGCCAGTCATTCCTACCCATCCAATGACATCACCTTGGCGTACAAATTCACCTCTTCGCACATTTTGTTTTTTCATATGTAAATACTGGGTAGAATAGGTGCCGTTATGGCGAATCTTCACGTATTTGCCATTACCTCCCCTTCTTGTAGATTCTGTTACCGTACCATCTGCAGTTGCCATAATCGGAGTGCCAATAGGTGCTGCATAATCCGTTCCCTTGTGCGGCCTCACTTTATAGCCATAGTACCTTATCCTTCTTTTCAGATTATATCTTGAGGATATTCTGCTAAACTTTACTGGGGCCCTTAAGAATGTTCTTCTTAAATTATTCGCTTCCTCATCAAAATAATCGACAATATTCTTTAAAGAATCATTCTCGTAGGCGAAGGCATAAATAGGCTTGCCATTATGTTCAAAATATGCGGATTCGATAGGTCCTGCTCCGGCATAGATGGAATCATTGATGTATTTTTCCTTATAAATTACCTTGAATTTATCCCCCTTTTGCAGTCTAAAGAAGTCTATGGTCCAAGCATACACCTCAGATAAATTATTTGTCACATTATAGTCTATTCCTTGTTCTAAAATAGCTTCGGAAAGGGAAGATTCTATAATCCCTGATGCTTCGCGTTCAACATACTTTACATCTTTCTTATCCTTGTAGGCAACCACACTATCCCGTAAATCTACTACCGTATAATTAATGGCATCATTCTCATAAATAAAAACTTGGGCTGTCCTGGTCGTATCCTTTGATTTTAAGATTACATATGGC
>JABDKZ010000285.1 GCA_013001935.1 Maribacter sp. | reverse complement strand
GAAGTGGTATGGCTATTTACGAGTTTTAATATACCCCAATATGTCCATTGCAAAAAATCTTCTGTCTTTAAAAGCAAAATTACCCGATCATGTTACACTTGTAGCAGTATCTAAAACCAAATCTAATGAAGAGATATTAGAGGCTTATAATAGTGGGCAAAGGGTTTTTGGGGAGAACAAGATTCAAGAAATGGTTCAAAAATGGGAGACCCTACCCACGGATATTCAATGGCATATGATTGGTCATGTACAACGAAATAAGGTCAAATATATGGCTGAATTCGTCAATCTGATCCATGGCGTTGACAGTCTTAAATTATTAATCGAAATTAATAAGCAAGCTAAAAAGTATAATAGAAAAATAAGCTGTTTGTTGCAGATGCATATTGCTGAAGAAGACTCTAAATTTGGTTTAGATAAATCTGAATTGGAAGTTATTCTAAAATCTGAAGAACTGCAACAACTTGAGAACGTCAAGATTGAAGGTCTAATGGGAATGGCCACTTTTACAAATGACAAGATCCAAATAAGAAAAGAATTCAACCAATTAAAGTCCATATTTGATGAGCTAAAAGATCAAATCCCAGAAGTTTCAATCCTTTCTATGGGTATGAGCGGCGATTTCATCATCGCCATAGAAGAAGGCAGTACCATGGTGCGTATAGGAAGTAGTATCTTTGGGTCTAGGAATTAATCCATTTAAAAATAAATTATTGCAGGAGATTGATGTATACGATACTAGATATAGAAACAACAGGAGGAAAATATAATGAGGAGGGTATCACTGAAATAGCTATCCACAAGTTCGATGGTCACCAAGTAGTCGATAAATTTATAAGCCTTGTCAATCCTGAAAAGGATATCCAACCCTTTGTGGTAAATCTTACGGGTATAAACAATAAAATGTTGCGCACTGCACCTAAATTCCATGAAGTAGCCAAACGAATCGTTGAAATAACCCAGGATTCAGTACTTGTCGCTCATAATGCCCAGTTTGATTACAGAATACTTCGGACTGAATTTAGGCGATTGGGGTATAACTTTGAACGTAAAACACTTTGCACCGTTGACTTGTCCAAAAATCTAATCCCAGATGCTGAGTCTTATAGTCTTGGTAAATTGGTGCGATCCTTAGGAATTCCTATGAGTGACCGCCATAGGGCAAATGGCGACGCCATAGCAACACTTAAACTCTTTAAACTATTACTTGCCAAGGACTCCGATAAAAGCATCATCAAAGATGTGGTCCGCGAAGAAACGCATGGGGAATTATCACAAAGACAACTGGACATGGTGGAACAAATGCCCGCCGAATGTGGCTTATACTACATGCATGATAAAAAAGGTGATATTCTTTTTCTAAGTAAAAGTACAAATATCAAAAAACGGGTGAATCAGCATTTCACTAAAAATGGTGATATGGCTCGGCAACTGCAAAAAGAGACTAAAAAGATAACATTTGAAAAGACTGGCAGCGAATTGGTAGCGCTATTAAAGGAAAATGAAGAGTTATCCCGAAATTCGCCAAGGTACAATGCCAATCAACGAAAAAAACATTTGCACGCACTATCTTTAAGTACCAATGATAAGGGGTATCATAGGTTAGAGGTAGGAATGAAAAGAAAAGGTCGTAAGAGTATAACAACCTTCAATAGCAGTGCCTCAGCAAGGAATTTCCTTCAGAAAATCACATCGGAATATCGACTTTGTGACAATATAAACAACCAATCTAAGACTAAAACCAATTGCCCAAAAGTTGTTGATGGAAAGTGTCTGGGAGCCTGTTCAGAACTGGAGCTTCCGGCAGAATATAATGAAAGAGTCCTTAAAGCTATTCAAAAATACAGTACGTCAAATAAAAACGTTTTAATTCTTGATAGTGGACGTGAAGTTGGGGAATATAGTGCTATCCTCATAAAAAATGGTATTTTTAAAGGTATGGGGTATTACGATTTAAACCATCAAATAAATAATATTCATATCTTGGAATCTATAATAACACCAATGTCAGGTGGTGCCACTTCCACCCATATCATTGAATCTTATCTAAGAAAAAAAAAGGTGAAAAAAATTGTGGAACTAAACATTTAGAGATTGAAAACCAATAAAAAGGGTAGACATTGGCGCGCGTGGCTTCATGAGATTATTTATGGGACACATACGCCTGCTGGAAAATTGTTTGATATAATACTCCTGATTGTTATTCTGTATAGTATAATAATCGTAATGCTTGAAAGTGTGCCTCGTTTCGATAACAAATTCCATGATTTTTTCAATATATCGGAGTGGGTCGTCACAGTACTATTTTCCATTGAATATATACTTAGATTGGTATGTATTAAAAAACCTAGCAAATATATATTCAGTTTCTTCGGAGTCATTGATTTACTCTCTACCATACCAAAATATTTATCTTTCTTCTTTGTCGGTTCACAATATTTCACCGCTTTCAGGGCACTGCGTTTATTAAGGGTTTTTAGGATATTGAAGCTCGTGCGGTTCATAGGGGAATCAAATAATCTAGCACGTGCCGTTAAGGCCAGCAAGACAAAAATCTTCGTTTTTGTTTTTTTCGTCTTGATCGTGTCTGTCCTTTTAGGTACAATCATGTATTTGGTAGAAGGTCCCGAACATGGCTTCAATAGTATTCCGCATAGTGTATACTGGACCATCGTAACCCTTACTACGGTTGGCTATGGCGATATATCACCAGAAACCCCTTTAGGGCAATTTATCGCCACATTTATTATGATTATCGGTTATGGTATCATTGCCGTTCCTACAGGAATTGTCTCGGCTGAATATGTAGCTGCCAAAAAACATGAGAATGATGAAGGGCGGTCCTGTCCGAACTGTAGTGCTGAAATATATCGTTCAGATGCTGACTACTGTAGAAGATGTGGCTATGATTTAATCGATACATAGTGGCTAATAAATACCTTATTACCATCGTAGGCCCAACAGCTATAGGTAAGACCAGTCTGGCCATAGCTTTGGCAAAATATTATAAAACCGATATTGTATCTGCTGATTCCCGACAATTTTTCAAAGAAATGCAAATTGGTACCGCAGTCCCAAACCAAGAGGAATTAGCGGCTGTTAAACACCATTTTATACAGCATAAAAGTATTTTTGAAAATTATTCAGTGGGTGATTTTGAGAAAGAGGCTATTGCCCGTTTAACTAGTTTATTTAAAAAACATGATTGTGTAATTTTGGTTGGCGGAAGCGGTCTATACGTTGATGCCGTAATTGAAGGTCTTGATGAATTTCCTGATATTGACCCGGAAATTCGTAAAAATTTGAATAATACCTTAAAAGAAAAAGGCATTACTGAGCTTCAAAAACAATTAAAACAATTGGATGAAAAACACTTCGCCAAAATTGATATTGAAAATCC
>JABDKZ010000265.1 GCA_013001935.1 Maribacter sp. | reverse complement strand
AACCAATACAGATTGGCACAATATTGTAGTACGAAATAAGGCTGCAGAAATTTGTGAAAAGTACCTGAGTAAAGGCGATAAAATTTATGTCGAGGGGCGTTTAAAAAATAGGCAATGGCAAGGTGAGGATGGCAACACAAGATATACTACTGAAGTACATGTGCAGGATTTCACTTTCCTTTCGACCAAAAAGGAAAGTATGGCTAATGCCCAAGCGAGTGGACAATTGCAACAGCCTGCCCAAGCACAGACTCCAGCTAAGGCCGCTGAAACAACTACTGTAAATGAGCCTGAACAGGATGATGATTTACCATTTTAGCAAAACCAAATCAAAATTATAACTATTGGATTCTGACCCCCTTAGTTTCTTTCTGAATTTTATGACTCTTGAGAGTGCCTTTTTACTCAATATCTGTATCCTATTGCTGTTATTGTTTTGTTCGGCATTGATATCTGGATCAGAAGTTGCTTTATTTGGTCTGTCAGTAACTGATATTAGCACTATTGAACAAACCAAGACCACAAGGGGTAATATCATTGTAAAATTATTGAATCGTCCTAAAAAGTTATTGGCTACGATACTCATTGCCAATAATGCCATTAATATTGGGGTAGTACTTCTATTTAACGTTATCGGTGATACCTTATTCTCAAATATCAATTATGTACTGTTCAATTTTATATCTGTACGGTTTTTGTTGGAAGTGGTTGTTGCCACTTTTCTCATTTTAATGTTCGGGGAGATATTGCCAAAAGTATATGCCAATAGAAATAGGATAAGTTTTTCCTATTTTATGTCTTATCCCTTAAAAGCGCTCGATTATATTTTTTCGCCCTTGAGTTTACCTATGCGCTCGGCGACGACATATCTGAACAACAAACTTGGAAAATACAAGTCTAACCTCAGTGTAGACCACTTATCACATGCTTTGGAACTCACTTCTGAAGGTGATACTACCAAAGAAGAACAAAAACTTTTGGAAGGGATTGTTTCTTTTGGAAATACAGATACCAGACAAGTGATGCGCCCCAGGATAGACCTGTTCGCATTAAGCGAGGATATGAAATTCCTTGATGTGTTAGATGAAATAAAAACCCAGGGGTATTCCAGAATACCTGTTTTTTCTGAGAATATGGATAATGTTTTGGGAGTGCTTTATGTGAAAGACCTGCTCCCTTATATTGATCGGAAGACCTTTAATTGGCTTTCGCTTATTCGAGAGCCTTATTTCGTACCTGAGAATAAAAAATTGGACGACCTTTTAAATGAATTCCAAGAAAAGAAAAATCATTTGGCAATAGTAGTTGACGAGTACGGAGGAACATCCGGTATTGTTACCTTAGAGGATATCATTGAGGAAATTGTAGGTGATATTAGCGATGAATTCGATGATGAGGATCTGGTATATTCCAAATTGGATGATTTTAACTATGTTTTTGAAGGAAAGACGGCTTTAAAAGATTTTTATCGAGTTGTCAAAATTGAGGATGACGAAGATTTCGATGAGCAAAAAGGAGAATCGGAAACGATTGCCGGTTTTGTGCTGGAAATCGCAGGTAGCTTTCCGAAAAAAGGTGAGAAAATAGTTTTTAAAGACTATGTATTTATTGTGGAAGGCCTTGATAAAAAGAGATTAAAACAAATAAAAGTAATCTTACCCCATGAGAATTAAGTATCCCTTACTTTTATTGGTCGTATTGCTGCTCTATACTGGATGTAAAGAAGAAGCCCTTCCCAAGCCAAAAGCCATGTTGCGGTTAGATTATCCAAATTCGGAATACAAGGTAATAGACACGAAATACTTCCAATTCAAAAAGAACGTATTGAGCAATTATGAGCAAAAGAACAATAAGGCCCTTACCTTGGATTACCCCAAGTTAAAAGGGTCCTTGTTCATTACATATAAAGCGGTCGACAACAATATTGATAAATTATTGATCGATGCCCAAAGATTGTCTATTGAACATTCTGCCAAAGCAGATGGCATTTTACCATATCCATTTGTGAATGAAGACGACAAGGTATATGGAATGTTTTTTGAGGTCATTGGTGATGCCGCTTCACAGGCGCAATTTTACGTTACAGATAGCACCAAACATTTTGTGGCGGGATCTCTATATTTCTATACCAAACCTAACTATGACTCTATTTATCCGGCGGCCTCCTATTTGCAGGACGATATCAGAAAAATAATGGAAAGTATACGATGGAAGGAATGAAACCTTGAACACATTGAAACACAGTTCGGGTTTAGTGTTCCAGCACAATGGTTTTTAGGTTTTTTCAAAACCACTATTGGTCTTTATGCACAAAGATTTGACCTTTACTCCTGCCTCGACCAAACAATCTTTATTTAAAACGATATTTTATTTTAATTGAAATTCTGCAGATGTGAGCAAATTATTATTCTCGAAAATATTTAGGGTGTAATTTCCTGATTTTAAAGATCCTTTTGGGATGCTGATGAAGTCACATATATTGCTTTCTGCACCTGTAAACACCAACTCGACCTTTTTACTATATACGTTGCCATGAGCGGTAATTGTAGAGCCATTATCTTCAATAATTGCCTTATTTGGGCCTAAAAACTGTAAATAAATTATTTTCTTCTTATTGATCATTGTTGGGTCGGCCTTAATGGTAGCGCAACCTCTAAGTTTTTCTATGGTTGATGCCTTATCGGTCCTGATGGGTCTTTCACCACTTAATCTATAACTAGTGCCTTCCGGTGCCTCTAGTTTTAAATAACTTTTGGTTTTAAGGGCATCGTTTTCTTCCAATATTTTTTCTGCATTTTCAATACTATTATAGATTTGTTCGCGTAGATCCTTAACCTTTTCTTCTTCCTCGTCTAACCAAATTTGTTTTTGTGCTGTCAATGCCTTTCCATTTAAGATTTCATCCGGATCAAACCGATTGCTAAATCCTTGCATCCAATCCATCATGGCCTTATGGGCATCTTGCAAGTCCCTTCTTGCAGCTTTATACTGCAATCCAAGTTCAGTGCTATCTTCCTTGCTACTTAATTCACCAACCATGCTACCCATAGCACTCATTTTGGGCATTACTTCGTCATGAATGGCCATGACTTTCTTCATTTGCTGGTTAGTGCCCTTTGCAGCTTCTTTTTTTTCATCTTTACAAGAAATGCTGCTAATCAATACTACTGCAGCTAAAATGCTCAAAACTTTTTTCATGCTGATGGTTTTGCGTTCATGTTTATTTCCTAAGAGGTGTAGACATAATCTTTCACCTTAATGCTTGTCTTGGTCTTCTGAATAACAGTTGAATCTGCTCTTGGTTCGCTATGTGCTAATCGCTTGGTTTGTAGAACTTGGACAGCGTACAGAGATCAATATTCGCTGTAGGGAAATATAGATTCGAACTAGAACAAATTCTTATTCAAAAATACGGATTACCCTTCTATTTTTATTGTCTATGGCTCCTAAAATTTTATCGAAACCATTTTTTTGAAGTTAAATAATACAACGTAAACCCCGAGAATATAGTAACCAATCCGAAGATTGAAAATAGTCGAAGTAACCAGTTATTGAAATCATCCCGTTCCTGATAATCCATGGTGTGCATCATCCAAAGAAAATCAAATATGCGCCATTTTCTGTTTCTAAAAGTCTGAACGTTGCCATAGTCTTGGGAAACATAAACCGTTGTACTGGCGGGAGCTTTAAAGGTTATAGCGAAGGCTGGTAACGGCCTTTCACGGTATTCGTGATGGCTATTGGTTTCAGTTATAAGTTCAACCTTGGCAACATTGGCCTCAACCTTCAGTTTTTCTTTGGCAATAGCAATAGCATCTTCCTTGTTTAAAGGTAGTCGCATTTTACCATTAAGTGCATTAATCAGTTTTACTTTCTCCTTGCCTTTTGAATTAAAAACCATCTCATAAAAGGGTTCTTTCAAAACCGCAACGAGTTTAAGCGATAACAGTGAATCGGTAGAAGTCAAATGATGATTCAAAAATAATGCTGGTGAGACCAGGTCTTGTTCAAAAACTAAATTTGGATTTTCATTTTTTAAATTATCACCTCGAATCTCATCAATATTCGTCCAGCTGAAATACAGCCCGCCCAATGTCCATAACAAAAATTGAATCCCCAGGATCAATCCAAGATAGCGGTGCCACCTTCTCGCTCTATAAATTAATTTGCGTTTTTTCCCGATCTTCATGAAGATATAATTAAGAGATAAAATTACAGAATATTCGGGCAAATATTAATTCTAAAGTTACACTTTTGCAAAAACCATTCAAGTGAACGATTACAATAGAAAATGGATTTACCTCATAATACTGTCCTTGGTTTGGGGCTCTTCATTTATATTGATAAAAAAAGCACTTTTGGGCTTTACGGCATTGCAAGTAGGTAGTTTACGAATTGTCTTTGCAGCAACTTTCTTGTTTGTTATTGGATATCGAAGTCTTAAAATGCTGACCTTCAGGGATTGGAAGTATATTTTGCTGGCCGGACTTTTGAGCTCATTTTTCCCTCCATTTTTGTTTGCCCTCGCACAGACCCAACTCGATAGTGCGGTTACTTCAATTTTCAATTCGGCGGTGCCCCTGTTTACTACGGTGGTTGGGATTACGCTGTTTGGGGCAACATTAAGCAGACGACAATTTGCTGGGGTATTCATAGGTCTTTTTGGAACTTTGGCTTTGATCTTAACGGGAATGGAGTTTGATCCAAACCAGAATTATTGGTATTCCATTTTTATATTGTTGTCTGCCCTTGGATATGCCTTGAATATTAATATTATTAAAAAACATTTGGCACATTTGAGTCCGTTGGCAGTAACCACAGGCAGTTTTGCCATAGCATGCATTCCGGCAATCGTTGTAGTATTTTATTCTGGTTTTTTTAAGGCTATTGGAAGCGACGTACAGATGCAGAACTCATTATGGTACTTATTGGCACTTGCTTTATTAGGTACGGCTGTTGCTAATATTTATTTTAACAAACTAATTCACATATCGAATCCGGTTTTTGCGGCATCCGTGACCTACACCATACCCATTGTGGCTGTTTTATGGGGGATTTGGGATGGGGAAACGATTAATCTCTATCAATTGATTGGGGGCGTTATAATTCTTTTAGGGGTGTATTTGGTAAACCGAAAAAAAAGGCCATCATAATAATATAATGGCCTTTATCATTTAAAAATATGTTTTGGCTACTCGAAATCCACGTCAGAGACGCCTTCATTGATTTTTATTTCCTTTACTATATAATCAAATTTTTGAGGTCCCATAGCCTGGATTAATAAAAACGGAAACTTAATCCCGGAAACTTCCTTATAATCAGCATAATTGAAAGTGGTATTCATCTGTTGCCCTTGGACTTCAACGCTTACAGCGTCTTGGACTTTTAATCCAGTCCCAATATCATAGAAAGAACTTTTTTCATCAGATATTTTAATCTTGTAGGCCTTTTTGCCATCAATAACTTCAATGCCTTCCAGGGTGACATCAGTGCCCAATAAATTCAATTCTGGGAAGGGAGCAGATTCTTCTTTTGCCTTTTTTAGTTCGTCTTCACCAAAGTCTTTGCGTTGACCTTGCATCACCATATATCCGTTATCACCATCAAAGACTTGTTTGCTCATAGAATTACCCATGACCTTTACATCTTGCATGAATTGATCTTTTGATGTTTTCTTGATCTCCAGATCAAGTTTCATGCCTTGCATTTCGGCCTCTGCTAAAAGCGAATAGGATTCAACGCCCATTAATTTTGCCTTTCCGCCTATAGCCTCAATGTATTTTTCCAAAACACTATTTGCCGTCATACCTTCAGCTACGGTAGCTTCATAATTGGGTTTTTCAGTTTTAGTGATATTTTTATCAAAGTAAAATACGGGTAGTGTTTTACCATTTAACTCAACTTTTTCAAGATTTTCCAAAACATCGCTTCCTTTCCCTGTTACAACGATACGAGCGTTTTCAGTGCTAAAGTATTTTTGTGCTGCATTCTGGACATCGGCAATAGTTATTGCATTGATTCTTTCCAAATAGGTTTTGTAAAAGTCTTTCGATAAGCCCTCTTTTTCAATATTCAGAGCATAGTTCGCTATTGTCTGAGGTCTTTCTAAGGCCATAACAAAACGACCAACGTATTTTGCTTTTGTATTTTTTAGTTCTTCTTCAGTAACTGGTACTTTGATGATTCTATCAATTTCGCTTAAAATCTGAACCACAGAACTATCAGTTACCTGATTCCGAACTTGGGCATATGCATTAAAGCGGACTGGCTCATATTTGTCATCACGAATGGAAGAATAAGAACCGTAGGTATACCCTTTGTCTTCACGTAAATTCAGGAACAATCGCCCTTCACCACCGCCGCCAAGAATTTGATTGGCAACCAATGCTGAAAGATAATCGTCATCCTTCATTTTTAAGTTGACGATATTTTGTGCTGCCACTTCAGATTGTACCGCATTGGGCATATCAATGAAGTTGATTTGGGTATACTGTGCATCAACAGGTTTGGAATAAGAAAATGATGGTGGAGTTGCCTTTATCCAAGGCATAAATGCTTTGGTAACCAGGTCCTTTACATTGTTGAATTCAACATCACCAATAATTACTAAATAGGAATTTGCCGGAACAAAATAATCGCTATAGAAATTTTGTACATCCAATAAAGCAATATTGCTTACGGTCTCTTCAGAAGTAATTTCCCCGTAAGGATGTTCTTTCCCGTACGCCAGAGCCAATTGCGCTCTGTTTGCGATTGCAGAAACATCATTTTCCTCGGTCTTTAAACCAGTTATAAGTTTAGCCTTCTCTTTTTCAAATTCCTCTTCGGTAAAATTTGGATTAATAGCGGCATCGGCCATTAATTCTAAGATCCTTGGGAAATATTTTGACAATGAACTTGCAAAGGCACTCTGTGAGCCAAAACTGATACGGGCACCTAGAAAATCAACTTCCTCATTAAAATCATCTTTTGAAATTGAAGTTGAACCATTACCCAAAAGGCTACCGGTAAGACTGCCGACGCCGGCCTTATTCCCTTCCATAATAGGTGGGTTATCTAAGGTCAATTGCATTGAAACTCGTGGTAATTTATGGTTTTCAACAACCATGACTTTTAACCCATTATTGAGCTCAAATGCATTGGGCTCTTCAAGGTTAATTTTAGGAGCAGGTCCTGGTTTTGGCTGCTGAGTTCTATCTATTTGCGCATATGATACAGTAAAAAATAAAGAAAGTATCGAAAACAATAAGGTCTTTTTCATCTTAATTAGCGTTTTTCTGTTCTGGTAAATATTCTAATTCTACCCTTTGGTCTGCTTTGAGGTATTTAGTAGCCACTTCTTTGATTTCTTCACGAGTGATACTTCTATAGATATCAATTTCTGTATTTATCAAATTTGTATTATCAAAAAGTAGGTAGTAGTTGGCTAATGAACCCGTGATACCAGCTATACTACTATTTGAATTCACAAAATTATTTTCAAATTTATTTTGAAGCTTTTGATAGTCCTTTTCTGAAATTAATTCCGTCTGAATTTTCATTATTTCCTCATCAACTTCTTTCATAATATCTAGAAGCGATGTTTCACCCACCGGTAATCCGCCTACAATATAGGCGCCATAATCTTCTTGTGAGCCATTAAATGCGAAGACTTGCAGAGCCATTTTCTTTTCATCAACTAACTTCTTATAGAGTTTTGAGCTTTTACCATCGCTCAAATAGGTAGATATCATATCTAAAACATAAGCTTCACGTTCTGTTTGTCCTGGGGTTCTATAGCCCATCATAATCAATGGAATCTGAATGTTTGGATCTTCAAAATTCACCTTAATAGGCCCAGCAATCGGGTCTTCGACAAAAGTGGGTTGAACAATTTCTTCGCCTTTAGGGATAGGACCAAAATAATCTTGGATCATTTTTTTTGTCTTCTCCATTTCTAAATTACCCGCTACCACCAGAACAGCATTGTTTGGAATATAAAACTTTTTGTTAAACTCTTTAAAGTCATCCAATGAAGCACTAGCCAAGTGCTCTAGCGAGCCAATAACGGTCCATCGGTATGGATGTTTTGAAAACAAATTTTTAAACATTTGTTCTTGCCATCTACCATAGGGTGAATTATCAACACGCAGTCTTCTTTCTTCCTGTACAACCTCTTTTTGTA
>JABDKZ010000245.1 GCA_013001935.1 Maribacter sp. | reverse complement strand
GAGCAGGCCTGCGAATAGACATTAAGGCCCCTACACCTGATACGCCTTCAATGACGATGGCACTGCAGAAGTATATCACAACGATAAACAAAAAATAAACAAATGGCTTCTTTATGAGGCCATTTTTTTTGAATCTGTCATTTATACAGTTAATGGCCACCCATAAGTAATAAGGCTGATTGAAGTTACGTCTTGGTCTATTTTACTTTTGTTTTCGAAAAACCCCTATACCAAATATAAGCCAACCCAAAATCAATAGTGTACCTCCCAGTGGTGTCAGCAAGGCAATTTTCTTAAAGTCAAAAGAACTTAAATCATTGGTCGCAAGTAGATATATTGAAAAGGAGAATAGCACAATTCCTAAAACAATCAGGTAGAAAACCGCTCTTTTGGCCTTTTCAGTAAGAAAATTGGTATTTGCCAAAATCAACAACAACAAAGCATGGTACATTTGATACCTAACCCCGGTCTCAAAGGTTTGTATAGCATCTGTATCAACCAGACTTTCCAAACCGTGAGCACCGAAAGCACCCAGAATAACCGCTGATACCCCAAATATAATTCCTGTAATAAAAATTGTTTTGTTCATAACTTAACAATCCTATTTTCTTATAAATATAACAATTTGATACCTTAGCTTTTCGTTATAACCATGTAAAAATAATCAAACTAAATGTTGCGAAATATACTTGTTTTAGGCGCTGGAAAATCTACCTCTTATCTTCTGGATTACTTTTTGGAGAAATCCAATGTTGAAAAATTGCATTTAACCATTGGTGATATAAACCCCGATGCAATTCCCAAAACGATAAAAGACCACCCCAATTGTACGGTCGTACAATTGGATATCTTTAAGGATAAGGACCGAGAAAAAGCGATTATAAATAGTGATATTGTGGTTTCCATGTTACCCGCCCGTTTTCATATGAAAGTGGCCGAGGATTGTGTAACTCTGGAAAAACATCTGGTCACCGCTTCCTATGTCAGTAAAGAAATAAAAGCGCTAGACCAAAGGGTAAAGGACAAAGGCTTAGTCTTCATGAACGAGATTGGTCTTGATCCTGGAATTGACCATATGAGCGCCATGCAGGTTATAGACAGCATTAGAAACCAAGGAGGTAAAATGCTACTATTTGAGACGTTCACTGGCGGCTTGGTGGCTCCTGAAAGTGACGATAATCTATGGAACTATAAGTTCACTTGGAATCCAAGAAATGTGGTTATTGCAGGTCAAGGGGGAGCGGCAAAATTTATTCAGGAAGGATCTTATAAATACATTCCCTATCATAAACTTTTTAGACGAACGGAATTTTTTGAAATCGAAGGTTACGGCAGATTTGAAGGCTATGCCAATCGTGATTCATTGAACTATCGTGAGGCCTATGGTTTACACGATATCCTAACGCTATATCGAGGAACAATGAGAAGGGTAGGGTTTTCAAAGGCTTGGAATATGTTCGTGCAATTGGGAATGACCGATGATAGTTATGCTGTTGAAAACTCGAAGGGCATGTCTTACCGTGAATTCACAAACCTGTTTTTGCCTTATTCCCCAACCGATTCTGTTGAATTAAAACTAAGACATTATTTAAAGATTGATCAAGATGATAGCAAGTGGGAAATGCTTTCCGAATTAAATTTATTCGATGCTCAAAAAATCATCCCTATGGCCAATGCAACCCCTGCCCAAATTCTGCAATTGATATTAGAAGATAGTTGGACATTGGACCAGGATGATAAAGACATGATTGTCATGTACCACAAGTTCGGTTATGAACTCAATGGCAAAAAATCACAGATTGATGCCAATGTTGTTGTCATTGGGGAAAACCGCAGCTATACTGCAATGGCCAAAACCGTTGGTCTGCCAGTGGCTATAGCTACCTTATTGATTTTGAATAAACAGATTACGACACCAGGAGTGCAAATACCTATAACCCCAGAGGTGTATAACCCCATATTGGCAGAATTAAAAAACTACGGGATCTCATTTAAGGAATATGAGGTTCCCTATTTGGGCTACAATCCGGATACAGTAGGAAATTAGACTTTCATAAGCATTTTGTATTTTTACTTTCATATTGAAATAAAGAAATGAAATCTGATAACAATACTATTAAAATTGATGGAATTGATAAGAAAATCCTAAGATTCTTAATGGAAGATGCCCGTAAGCCCGTTCTTGAAATAGCGCGAAATATTGGTATATCTGGTGCCGCCATTCATCAGCGTCTTCGAAAGTTAGAGGCATCAGGACTTCTCGCTGGTTCCAAATTTATTTTAAATCCTAAGGTATTAGGCTATACTACAATGGCCTACATTGGCATTTATTTGGATAAGGCCATGAGCAACCCCGTCGCCGTAAAGCAATTGGAAAAAATACCTGAAGTCTTGGAGTGCCATTACACCACGGGAAATTGGTCTATCCTCATCAAAGTTCTTTGCAGGGACAACGAACACCTCATGCATGTTCTGAACAAGGAAATTCAACAAATAGAGGGGGTTTCGCGGACGGAAACCTTTATTTCATTGGATCAACAAATAAACCGGCAGATTACGATATAAAAAACCCCAAAGGTTTTCAAAAACTTTGGGGTCAATTTTTTATTTAATTGGATTAATCTCTTCCTCCCAAAACTTGTAAGCCCCAATAGAATAATGTAGCTAAGGAACCAATAGCTGCAACTAAATATGTTCTTGCCGCCCATTTTAAGGCATCCTCTGAGCCTTTGTATTCGCGCTGCGTTACCATATTTTTAGATTTCAACCAGGCAAGAGCCCTATTACTGGCATCATATTCAACCGGTAAAGTGATAAAGCTAAACAACGTCGCCATTCCCATCATAATCAAACCTGCAATGGCTACCCAGAAACCAAATCCAACGCCTGCAGCAGCACCTAACATAAGTCCGCCAAAAACAATCCACATAGACATCCCTGAAGTTACACTAACAACAGGAACCAATCTAGAACGCAAAGTCAACCACTCATAAGCATGTGCATGTTGCACGGCATGACCACATTCGTGGGCGGCCACTGCCGCTGCAGAGGCATTGCGTTGTGCATATACGCCTTCACTAAGATTAACCGTTTTATTTTTTGGATTGTAATGATCTGAAAGCATCCCTGGTGTAGAAACCACCTTTACATCACGAATACCATGGTCCGACAGCATTTTTTCGGCAATCTCCGCACCGCTCATGCCATTGCTTAAATGCACTTTGGAATAATGCTTGAATTTACTTTTAAGTTTATTGCTTACCAGCCAGCTGATCAAGGCAATAGCCCCAATTAATATATAATATCCCATCATAACTTTTCTGTTTTAACTTTTATAAAAATAATAAAGATCTACTTCTTTTCGAGATAGGTATAAACAAAAACCCCGCCAAATTAAGCGGGGCTGCAAATACTGACAAAATGTACTATTTATACCAGGGTTGTTTCCCAACCAAATGCCTCGACTATTTCTTTATAGATTATTTTTCCAAGGGCAATATTAAGTCCTTTATTTAATGATTCGTCTTCTGAACACGCTTTTTCCCATCCTTTGTTCGCTAATGCAAGAACATATGGCAAGGTTACATTGGTCAGTGCTACGGTAGAGGTATAAGGTACCGCCCCAGGCATATTGGCAACAGAATAATGAACCACATCGTCAATTATATATACTGGATCTTCATGGGTTGTAGGTCTTGATGTTTCTACACATCCACCCTGATCAACTGCCACATCTACTATAACAGCTCCTGGATGCATGGTCTTTAACATATCACGGGTAATTAAATTTGGTGCTTTTGAACCTTTTACCAAAACACCCCCAACTATCAAATCATGGGTCTTAACATGTTTACGAATGTTGTATTCGTTTGAAAACCCAGTAACAACATGGCTGGGCATTACATCATTCACATAACGTAACCTCTTCATATTAATGTCTAGAATAGTTACATGCGCCCCTAATCCTGCTGCCATTTTAGCGGCTTGAATACCTACAACTCCTGCACCTAAGACCAAAACCCTTCCGGGTGGCACACCCGGTACCCCTCCAAGTAAGACGCCGCGTCCTTTTTTTGGTTTTTCCAAATATTTGGCTCCCTGCTGAATTGCCATTCTACCGGCAACTTCAGACATAGGTGTCAAAAGTGGCAAGGTGCCATCATTATCTTCAACCGTTTCATATGCAATACATACGGCTCCACTTTCAAGCATGGCCCTAGTCAATGGTTCACTGGATGCAAAATGAAAATAGGTAAAGACCACTTGACCCTCTTGTATTAATCCATATTCCTCCTCAATCGGTTCTTTGACTTTTACGATCATGTCGCTCATGCTATAAACCTGACCAATAGTATCCAAAACAATCGCCCCTACTTTTTTGTAGTCATCATCAGAAAAGCCACTGCCCTCCCCTGCACCAGATTGTACATATACCGTGTGATCGTTATGCAACAATTCAAAAATACCGGCTGGTGTCATACCCACGCGGCTTTCATTGTTTTTTATTTCCTTTGGAACACCTATTGTCATTTGTAATGGTTTTAAGTTATGAGGATAAAATTCAATTAAATATTTGTTATAACAAAATTAACCCCTGTTTTGAAGGGGTTATTTTCGTTGAAATGCATATTTTTTTAAAATTATCCCTCTTATTTATAGGGTTCAATTGTCAAAAATTGAAATATTATGTTTGATTTGGAGTATTTAGAAGGATTATTTCAAAATTTATTCTACTAAAACCATAAGTTACTTGCTAAACATGGAAAGTGGCTCATAACCCATGGTAATCAAGAATTAGTTTTTACCCTACAATATTCACGATTTTTCCTGGAACCAC
>JABDKZ010000240.1 GCA_013001935.1 Maribacter sp. | reverse complement strand
TTTAAACCAAAAGACAAGTAGACCACTGCTAATACCAATATGATATTGATGCAGATTGATATGATGATTCCTTTTTTAAATTTTTTCTGCTAAGCAAACCACTTTGAAGCGCACGCTTTGGCCCTATTCTTTCTTCATTGTCAGTGCCTTTTACACCATCACCATAATCATTAGCCAAGTTAGAAGTGATTTGAAAACCGATAGCGGTCAGTAATGCAAGAATGAAAACGGAATTGTTATGCTCACCATACATATTGGCCAGAGCAGTACCAACTAATATTCCCGAAACTGATAGTGGCAGTGTTCTTAACCTAGCCGCGTGGATCCATGCAGATACTTTTGGCAATCTAGTAGGGGTCTTCTATTTGCAAGCGTTTGCCTTCCTTGTAAGAGGCCACGAAAGCATCATTAAAACCTAAATCGACCAATTGCTTGCGAAACTTTTGAGCTTCTTGCAAGGTTTCAAAATTCCCTAAGGAATACGAATAGAATGGATTTGTCTTTACAAAAAGTGTATTGGTCAATGCCTCTGATGCCAGGGTAACATTATTATCAACAAACGATTTTATCTGAACGGAATAGATTTTTTCCTTCTCCAAGAAATTCTTGGCCAAGTAAAACTCCTTAACCAAACTTAATTCCTCGTTTTGTTGCCTTAGGTTATCAATTCGTGCCTTATGGGCCTCTAAACTGTCTATAGAAACCAAAAGGTTATTGCTATTTTCATAGTTGTTAGACTTACTTAAGCCCGCCGTAAATGAGGTAATAGCTAAAGCCCCAATCAGGAATAATCCCGTAATCCCAGCTAAAAAATTACGCTGGATCTTACTTTTCTTAAGCTCTTTGTTTTTGATTTTTATTTGATCTAGAAGACGCTCATTAATAATCTGCGCCTTGTCGATATCCTTATGCAATTCGAGTAAAACGCTTTCTTCAATAAATGGCATGTGACAATAGGGTTTTAGGGGTCTTATCGGCTAAAGGTAACCAAAAATGTTTAATGATCTGACAATATATTTATTTAAAGTTGTAAATATCTAATTTTTTGTGGTGTAGCAAAGGATTATTGCTGCCTTTGGACGATATTAAGCTGATTTACAAACTATTACAGAAATCTATTTAAATGAATCCCAGTCACTATGTTTTAATCAAGTAAATACCGTCACTTTTTATATCAATCTTTCTTGCCTTGTATAAGGTGCCAATACCTTTTTTAAATGTCTTCTTACTCATTTGAAGCGTTTCTTTAATGAGTTCTGGGTCTGATTTGTCATGTAAGTCCAAGAATCCACCGTGAGCCAATAGTTGTTCAAAAATTTTATTAGCAGCTGGCTCCAATATTTTCTCACCAAGCGGTTGTAATGATACATCGATCTTATTGTCTTGACGTATTTTCTTAATAACACCCTTGGTATTATCCCCTACGGCTATATTCTTGAATATCTCATTGGCATATACCAATCCTTTATGGCTATTATTGATAATTACCTCATAACCCAAATCTGTTTGCCGCGAAACCACGAGTTCAACGATATCGCCCTCTTCAATCAGTAAAGTGTCATTATTCAAAAACTTATCAATCTTATTTGACGCAACCAATCTATTACTTTGAGGGTCTAGATAACAAAACACGATATACCAATGACCTTCTTGCATTTTACTCCTTTGTTCCCTAAAAGGTACCAAGAGGTGTTTTTCTAGGCCCCAATCCATAAAAGCTCCAAATTCATTGACCTCAACCACTTTCAATAATTGAAATTCGTTGACGAGAATTTCGGGTTCAAGCGTAGTAGCAACAGGTCGCTCTGAATGGTCTAAATAGCAAAATACAGCAAGGGAATCACCCAGTTCATAGGTTTCTGGCACGTACTTGTTTGGCAATAAAATATCATTGCCCTCACCATCCCCTAAAAAAAGGCCCACACTTGTATCCCGAAGAATTTCCAAGGTATTATAAGTTCCTAATGTAATCATGCTGCAAAAGTAAGGCTAAAAAGTATTAGGAATAAAAAAAGCCACCCTGACAGCATAGTCGGGTGGCTTTTCAATTGATTTTATCCCATTAGTTATATACTGATGCCTTCTTAAAATGATTGCAAAGCATATAATAAACTACTGCTCTATGTTTGTTTCTATTGGAAGAGCCATACTTATCCATAACGGTATTAATGCCTTCCATTAGCTTTGGGCTATCGCTCATTCCTAATTTCTTCATTAAATAGTTCTTTTTAACAGTTTCCAATTCCTTTTCATCCGAACCGGATACCTTGGAGGCGTCAATGTTGTAGATAGATGGTCCTAAACCAATGGTTACCTTGGTCAAAAGATCCATGTTAGCAGATTCGCCGAATTTGTCTTTAATGTCCTCGGCGTACTTTTTAATTAAATCATCTCTTTTACTCATAATAGTTAGTGTGTTTATATACTATGGTTAATAATACCCGAAGATATGAAATCAAAGTAACCAATCAAAATTTCATTATTCAATTTTCTAGGGGTCTTAACCTCCAGAAGTTTAGGTATATCAGTGCCTACAAAGAATTTAGTGAGTTCACTTTTAAGAGAATCCTCGTCTTTTACACATGCATATTCAATACCATGCATTTTGCACAAATGAGCTGCATTTAGACCATGGGTAGTTTCAAAGTAAGTTTCAAAATTATCAGTTTCTTCCTGCCCGGGAAGAATCCTGAAAATTCCACCGCCATCATTATTGATCAGAATAATCCTGAAATCAGATTTTATATAATTGTTCCAAAGTCCATTGCTATCATAAAAAAAGCTAAGATCACCAATTATAAGTATCGTTTGTTTGGAATTGATTATTGAAGCACCTATCGCAGTGGATACGGCACCATCTATACCACTTGTTCCTCGATTACAAAAAACATCCATCGATGGCTCTAGATTAAACAGCTGTGCATATCTAATGGTAGAGCTATTTGCCATCTGCAGTTGTATGTTCTTTGGGGAATTTTCAAATATTTGACCGAATACCGTTAAATCAGAAAAGGGAACTTCTTGTAAATAGGTCTTGCGGCTTGCTTCATAGGCTCCTTTGATCTCCTTCCAAAAATTGAAATATTCACTTTCAACATTATGCGCTGACGCTAAAAATTGATTAAAAAAGGCATTCACGTTGGTTTTAAAATGCTTCGATAAAACAAAAAAAGTATCATATGCCTTGTGCTCATCAACATGCCAATGGTGTGTTGGTTTATATTTTCGCAGAAATGCCTTTACTTTCTTGGAAATCACCAAACCCCCAAAAGTCAGTAATATTTCGGGCTGTAAGGATTGGAAGAGCCGCTCTTGGTTATCTGATTTTTCAATAGGCGCAATAATGCTATCTATGCTAGGGAAAAAGTTGGGATGATGTAAATTCGATGTCGTCTCAGTTAAAACGACTACGGAAGGGTCATTGGCAAGTTTATCCAAGTATTTTTGATTAACAGAATTTGGATACTTCACCCCTACCAAAACCATTTTGCGTTTGGCCGAATTCCATTGACCTATAAATTCATCCAAATCTTCAACTACCACCTGCTTTTCAATAATTTCATTGAAATGTGGCTTAACTGTTGCCTCTGGTATTTTTTCATACAGTGGCTCCTCGAAAGGAACATTGATGTGTACGGGTAATTTATCAAAAATTGCCAAATTCAATGCTTTATTCAACTCCCCATCGTTATAGGATTGGATCTTGTCCTGCTCAGGATTTACATCCCCAGAAATACTGTGAGGAGCATATTTTTTTATTTCTTCTCTGGCATGTACCACATCTTGTTTCAAATTGGCAGAATACCCAATATGTCTATTAAAAACATAATCTTGGCGAATTGTCTGGCCGTCGCCCACATCGATCTTGTAGAAAGGCCTATCTGCAGATATTACC
>JABDKZ010000228.1 GCA_013001935.1 Maribacter sp. | reverse complement strand
AACGTTGGGGAAACCTGGAGATAGGATATCGTCTTAGAAATTATCTAGATGATTTTAGCTTTTGGTCCACAGGTTTGAATATTAGAGCAGAAGTCCGTGTCACTGGGAATTTTTCTTTTTATGTGAGGGCAGAAGGCAACTACGTAAAGGACCAGATTTACCTGGCATCTGGAGATTTCACCGAACAGGATATTTTGAGCGGGAGAGTAAACCTACCCTCAGCTTATAACATCGATACCAGATTTGGATTTAATTATCGGTTTGGTTCTAATCTCAATAACTTCGTGAATCGAAGATTTTTTGGAAGGGCCAATTTTGTTGGGAATGATTAATTTATCATTATTAATTTTAAATTGTTGCTAACGGTTTTTTGTATGATTTCGTTTCGCCTGCCTGCCGCAGGCAGGTGTTTAAGCACTAAAGTTAGCAAACAAATCACGGATAGAAAGTCCGCGAGGACTTTTGTAAGTAGGCTTTAACTAGCAATGAATTATACACATTGTTAGGCTCAGTATTTGACTAATTTATTCTTTAAATTGTTCTAGTAATGCCAAACTACGAACAAGGGATATCATATTATTGTTATTATTCGTCTCATCCTTGCCTGCACTAAAAAATCCAATAATTAATCTTTTAGAAGGGGATATGTAAAGACCCTGACCTCCAAAGCCTTCTTTGAAGAAGTCACCATCTTCAAAAATCACATCCCAATGATAGCTCTGAAAATCTGCACCTTGTCCTTCATAAAATTGTTTCCTCAAATGCTGATCTGTGCCTCCTTCAGATCTAAAGAATGCTCTATCTCCCGTATGAATTTGATTTAAATATCGTGCAGATGCTATTTTCGTAGTAGCATCATCTGTAAAGGCCAGTCCATATCTGGCCAGATCTCTCAAGCGCATTAGCATTAAACCGTAACTTCCAGCAACACCAGAACTGGATAGCGTTACCCTTGCATCATCTTCAGCTCCGATTTTTGTCCATATATATTCCTGAACCAACTCATGAAAAGGTTTGGAAGTAACTCTTTCAGCAATGGTAGTCAGAATAACAGAATTGGCGGAAGTATAATCGTAGGTTTGCCCAGCGGGTTCAATTTGTCCTGAATTAGCCAATAATTCCATTAAACTTTCTTCAAATCTAGGATTTGGCTCCGTATAAACTGCAGAATGCTGAAGCAATTTATAAAAACAATGGTTTGGGTCAGTAAAGGACCCCTTATCCATCTCTCGGCAGTTGATTCCTGAGGTCATCCTTAACAAATTTTCAATAGTTACATTTGCCAAGGGCTTATCATTAAACTCTGTAAGATACTGCCCAATGGAATCCTGTTCGTTAAGTTTTCCTTCATCTGCCAAGTGTGCGATTATGGTTCCTAAAAATGTTTTACTCACAGAACCTAGAAAATGTCTGTCAGTGTGTTTCATTTCGGGATACCTTTCATAAACCACTTGGCCTTTATGCAGAACAATCACTCCATTAACTTGTTTTTCATCGCAAATTTGGTCAAGTGACGTTTCCTTTTCAAAGAAGGTACTGGTGAGAATCTCTTGACCGAGGGTATTACTGGTATTTTCTGGAAGCTTCGTTGTTTTTGTATTTCCTTTTTCTATCAGAACAGTAGGAATATAGTTTTCCATATGGCTAAATATCTCCGTTATCTGAGGTCCTCTTCCAATAATTGATTCAGGAACCGTAAAGCTTACTTTTTGGTCTTTTAATGTGGGTATTCTCCTTGACTCTATAGCTAATGTTATTTTCTCTTCTAAAGTAAGCTCTTTGGCTTGTTGTTTACATCCAATTAATAGAAGAAAACTGAAAATTATAATTGCATTTATTGATACTTTATTGTTTAACATATTCTATTGTTTTTTTATTGAGCCTAACGGTCTCGTGCCTGCCTGTCGGCAGACAGGTATGATGCCTGCCTGCCGCTTGTTTTCAACGCCAGGTTACACGAAAATTAATTTAATTGAAAGGTAAATAATTTTTGGGTACTTGCCCGAATGGCGAAGCCAGGCGGGAGGATGGAGGCGTGGGCTATACACGTTGTTGGCAGTTTGTTTTTTATATTCTTAAATGCTTTGCCCAAAGGTCAGAAGATTCTTGTCTGGGTCGAGAATAGAAAATTCCCTTTGTCCCCAAGGTTTTAGCTCTAATTTTCCATTAGGGTGAATACTGGTTTTATTATCCAATAATGATTGGTGAAAATCATCAATGTTGTCAGTCCTAATATATACTTGTCCATAATTCTCTTTCGGATCAAGCTCCTTAAATTCAAAGAAATGAATTTGAACCTGGTCTTTTTCCATCATCAAATAACCATCAAAATCAGTACTTCCAAATTCATTAAAACCCAACTTATTCACGTAAAAATCTCTAGTAACAGTTTTGTCACGCATTGGTAGTTTTGGATTAATGTCAATTAGCATAATTTCACATTATAAGATTCAATCTGGTCAATTTCCTTAAATGACTGCCAACGGTTTCGTGCCTGCCTGTCGGCAGACAGGCCTGCATGCGGTAGGCAGGTATGGCCTGCGCTATGCTAACACGAATCACAGGTAACATAAAAAATTATTTGATTTGAAGATAATGATTTTTTGGGTTCCCGCCTGCCTGCCTGCCGCAGGCACGGCCACCATATTTTCAATTATTGAGGCGGGCAGGTAAGACACAGCGTAGGTTATACACGTTGTTGGGCGTTCGTTGAGTTTTTCTGGCAACTAATTTTTTTAAAAAATTATCAATTTTTATCTTTAATCGAATTTCGCCAATCGATCATCTCCTGATAGGTTTTTTCATTGGTTACAATATCATCCATCACTTGTTCAAACTTTAATTCTCGAATATTAATTAGATATTCCATCATCAGACCCCATACATAGTGCGGGCGGTGTATTTCTGCAGCTCGATTCCACTGAGAGTCATCAAGGTAAATATCAATTCGTTCAGTTATCGAGTATCCTTTGTCTTTAGGTGCGACAAACTGATTTACACCATACTCACAATATCCCTCCGTTTTCCATTCCGGTAAAGACCGTGAAGCAAAATATCCATAGGTGTCGGCTAAATAACCATGCATAAGTTCATGGGTTGCTACATGCACAATGCTTCCTTCACGAGTCAAATATTTAGGTTGCCCTCCAGTTTTCAAACCCAGTTCTTTAATATAATCTTCATTAACATAAGCGCTCCCCAAAAGACTGAAGCCCATTACTCGATTGGCTCTTAAGGTCAGTCTTGAAAAAAAGGAGAATTTTCTCTGTGTAGAACAAAGACAGAGATTATACTTACTATCGGGGTTATAAATCGGGACCGCATTAAGACGTAATAAAACTTCAGACATAATGGAGTCAGTCTCTTGTCCGATAGGCTTGTTACTGTAAACCGTGATTGAATCATAGTGCTTTTCCTCGGAAAAAAATGATCCTGGATTGGACAGAATACTAATGCTAAGCAGGATCAAAAGAATTATTACTCCAACTATCGCTCCTAGCCACTTGAATATTTTCTTGATGATAATCTTAGACATCCGCTTAATTAGTAAGAAAAGTCAATATTATAAATTTTGATTTTCAGTTTGTTTCAATGACGCCCAATGGTATTGTATATGAAAAGTAGCGGGTTTTGATTTGTGGACTTTTCAGATTGTTCTATTGTTTTTTAAAAGTAGGAAATTGAATTCGTTTAATCATTGGCCGCTAATTTTTATATACTTTGTTGGGCA
>JABDKZ010000223.1 GCA_013001935.1 Maribacter sp. | reverse complement strand
GGAGAGGGGTGGTGGTGTTGCATTACCAAAAAAAGACAATGAAGGTAAAGTGTGGTTAAACGCAAGAAAAGGACCCATAGTGGCAAAGCCTAATAAATCTAATGGTTATGACGTTGATTCTGATACTTTTAAAGGACTTAAGAATACTTTAATTTGGGACATCTATCCTGAAAACGTTGACGAACACGGTATTCAAACAGTTTGGTTTTCTGGTCCAGATGGAGTAGTTAGATACGAGGGTAGTTTTGAAAAACCTTTTCTCCCAGATTTTCATGTTGACATTAGAAAACTCTCAATTAGCGGTGATTCTATAATCTATGGGGGCAATATTGATTTTCCGGAAGAGGTGAAGATTCCATTTAATAAAAATTCTGTGACTATTGGTTATTCAGCTCCCTTATTTATTGGTCAAAAAGAAATGCAATATAGTACACAACTTTTGGGCTTGGATGACAAATGGTCAGAATGGGGCACAACAACATCAAGAGAATATATTAATCTGCCACCAGGAGATTATAGTTTCAAAGTTAAAGCAAAAAATGTTTATGGAGATATTTCTGAGAATGATTCCGCTTCTTTTTCTATAATACCGCCTTGGTATAAGACGTGGTGGGCTTATGCACTATATGTACTAGGTATTTTAGGTTTCATTTACTTCTCAGTTAAAGCACGAACAAGTATTCTACTCAACCAACAGAAAGTATTGGAAGATACGGTGCAAGAGCGCACCAAAGAAGCCAATCAGCGCTTAAAGGAGTTGGCCACCGTCAACCAAGTAAGCCAGGCCTTGACGGAAAAATTAGAACTTAACGATTTGATTCAATTGGTGGGTGACGAAATGAAAAAGTTGTTCAAATCGGATATTACCTACTTGGCGATTCTAAATCCCGAAACAAAGATTATAGACTTTCCATATCAAGATGGGGATGATATGCAGCCCATGAACTACGGGGAAGGCTTGACCTCCCAAATAATTAAAACAGGTGAACCCTTACTGATCAACAAAGATGCAGATATTGCTGCCACCTATGAAAAAATCGGAGTAGCAGAGACGGGAAAACAAGCCATTTCATATTTAGGGGTGCCTATACCAGTGGAGGACGCTGTTATCGGAGTGCTCAGTGTACAAAGCACCGAAAAAAAGGGCAGGTTCAATGAGGAAGACAAACGACTACTAAATACCATAGCCATAAATGTGGGTGTCGCCTTGCATAATGCCGAATTATACGAGGAGGCCAAAGAGGCCAAAGCAAAGGCGGAAGATGCTAATGAGGCTAAAAGTGCCTTTCTATCTACCGTAAGTCATGAATTGAGAACCCCACTTACCTCCGTTCTAGGTTTTGCTAAAATTATCCGTAAGCGCTTGGAGGATAAAATATTTCCCGCAGTTAATGTAAGCGATCAGAAGATCAAGCGGACCATGAAACAGGTGAGTGAGAATTTAAACGTCGTGGTGTCAGAAGGGGAACGATTGACGAATCTGATCAATGATGTATTAGATTTGGCCAAAATAGAATCCGGTAAGATGGAATGGAATATGCGGCCCGTATTTCTTCAAGATGTCATCAACAGGGGTATCGCCGCTACGTCTTCCTTATTTGATGCTAAAGGCTTGAAACTTGATAAAAATATTCCAGAAGACTTGCCCATCATCAAAGCGGATGAGGACAAATTGATTCAAGTAGTAATCAACCTCTTATCCAACGCTGTCAAATTCACAGAAAAGGGTACCGTCAAGATCGAAGCCTATCAGGACAAAGGGCAGCTTATTTTTGAAGTTCAGGATACGGGTATTGGGGTCGCTGAGGAAGACAAGCACAAAATTTTTGAACGTTTCAGACAGGCTGGTGATACCTTAACAGATAAACCGCAGGGTACAGGTCTTGGGCTGCCCATTTGCAGGGAAATTATTGAAAAACATGGTGGTATCATTTGGATGAAGAGTGAGCTCAACGTGGGTAGTACATTCTTCTTTTCCATACCTGCATTGGGAGAAGCTGCCGTGCAAGAGCCTATTCAATTAGACCGAATATTGAGAAGTCTTAAAAAACAAATTAGTCACAGTTCAAAGAAAAAGGCAACGGAGAAACCCACTATTTTGGTGGTGGATGATGATACGCCGATCCGATCGCTTCTACGACAAGAGTTGACCGATACGGGGTATCACGTTCGTGAAGCCGCAAATGGTAAAGCGGCTTTGGATATGGTACGGTTAGAGAAACCCGATCTTATAATTCTAGATGTAATGATGCCGGAAATCAATGGTTTTGATGTTGCCGCGGTATTGAAAAACGACCCAGCTACCATGGATATTCCCATCATTATTCTATCTATAGTACAAGATAAGGAACGTGGGTTTAGAATAGGAGTGGATCGCTATTTGACCAAACCTATAGATACCGAAAAATTGTTTCATGAAGTGGATGAATTGTTGGAACAAGGAGTTTCAAAAAAGAGGGTGCTTGTTGTTGATGAAGATGAGTCTGCAGTGAAATCACTCACAGAGGTTCTTAGCGCCCGTGGTTATAAAGTTGTTGAGGCCAGTTCTGAAAACTTGATGGAAAAGGCAAGTGAGTCCATGCCCGATATTATCATGCTGAATTCAGTATATAACGGTGACAAGAACTTTCTGAAGGATCTAAAGGTGCAAAAGGGAATGGAGAATGTCATGTTCTTCGTTTACGAATAAAAAATAACCAAACCGAATTAAAGAAAGTATATGGATAAAAAATTATTGATTGTAGACGATGAACCCCATATTAGAATGCTGATTGAGCAAACTTTGGAAGACCTGGAAGATGAGGGCGTAGAGCTATTATTTGCTGAAAACGGGGAACAGGCCTTACAGCTAATTACGGATGAAAAGCCCAATTTAGTATTTCTAGATGTTATGATGCCCAAAATGAACGGTATGGAAGTATGTCAGAAGGTGAAAAAAGAGCTCAATCTATCGGAAGTTTATATAATTCTATTAACGGCAAAAGGGCAAGAAGTAGACCGTCAGAAAGGATTGGATATGGGAGCCGATAGGTATATGACCAAACCATTTGATCCCGACGAGATGTTGGCCGTTGCAGAGGAAATTCTCAATACCTAGTTCTGCGATGGATAAAAATACGATTTCCCTATATTTAAGGGCATTGAAAAATGTGCTTCAAAAAGACCGAGAGACGATTTCGTTGATTACGAGATTAGCTTCGTTGATAGGGGTAGAGTTTTTAGTATCCGACATCAATGGAAAAACACTTCAGGGAGAATTTGACAAAAAATATCTATTCGAACAAAAAATTAGTATTGATTCTTTAATTCTTGGCGACTTTAAATGGAATGGTGAACATGGAAAAGATGTTCTCTCTTTAATCAAAACCTTACTATCCAAGGAGGTTGAAAAGAAAAGTATCGGGAAAGAAGTATTGAGTCTATACCGAGAGATAAATATGATTTACGATTTATCCGAGATGATTTCAGAGAAAATCGACACGACTTCAATTGCCGAGATCACTTTGCAAGAATCCTCTCAAATCATTGGTTCTACCCATGGTCTGTTTCTTATGTATGACCCTGATGAAGAAATAGTAACAAAATTGGCCTCTTTCGGTGATAACCCCAATAGCGAGAGGAATATAAAAGACCAGAACAATGTGCTAAAAACCCTTATTTTAAGAGGAAGTGCGGCAATAGTTCCAGAGGATAGAATCAAGGAAAATCTTTCTATTCAACATCTCAAGGCAGTCATGTATGCGCCTCTAAAAGTGAAACATAGGACCTTAGGAATGGTGATTTTAGGGCATGAGGAAAAAAAGGAGTTTACAGCAGCGGAACTTAAATTGCTCACCACCATCTCCTTACAATCCGCATCAGCTATAGAAAGTGCACATCTCTATGAAAAAGGGCTAAAAGAAGCAATGGATAGGGAAGAGGCAATTCGTGAAATACATGAAGTGACCCAAAAATTTGTCCCCTCGGAATTTTTAAAATCCCTTGGCAGGGAAAATATTACCGAAGTGAGTTTGGGAGATTTGGTAGAAAGAGAGGTAACTGTTGCTTTTGCGGATATTAGGGGTTTTACCACAATCTCAGAAGGCATGACTCCTAAAGAGAATTTCCTATTTGTGAATGGCTTTAATAACCGTATGGGTCCCATCATCAGAAGAAATGAGGGTTTTATATTGCAA
>JABDKZ010000200.1 GCA_013001935.1 Maribacter sp. | reverse complement strand
ACTCAATGAACGAAATTATTGCTACCTGGAGATATGCCAACTCTTGACCGTAGGGCCAATTGCTTTTATCCCATAAAGTATATACGGCCCAAACCGACGGGACTAATACTAGAAAAATAATAAAATGTATTCGCATTAGATTATTCTTCATAGGTGCCTCAATTAGCGAATGTCCCATCTTAATCAACATAATCCACGATATAAGAAGAAAGGGAACACCCAATACGGGTAAAAAATTGGCTATTATCCCTATCTGTTCACTACCCGTATCAACCGAAGATAGCAAGACACGTATTATTATCTGCCCCCAAATGGCATAAATGGCAAAACTGTAAAAAGTTATAAGATAATACAGATAATTTCTATGAAAATCCGCACGGTATGACAATACAAAGCTGTGGCCAATTAAAATGGATGCAATTGCAGTCGCAAAACAAAATATGAACGCTACTATAAAGATTAGACTTAACAATTCCCTGATTTTATGGATTAAAAGTATGTAATTGCCTTTAAAACCAACCAATACCTTGGTAGTGATTTTAATATCACTACTAAAGTTGGAAGGAATTTTTAATTTACCACCCTACATTTATCATGAAATTATAAACTAAAACCCATGGAAATTGTAAAGAATGAATTAAAACCGAAAGCAACCGTATCAGGGAGTTATAGGTATGGATGGCAACAACTTTGGAAATATTTTCTCTATTTCTTTTTGATAATGGTCATTGTAGGCCTATTTGAATCGCCAGTCTCGGTAGTACAGAAGTCTGAAGATGATAATGGAGGCATAATGGTCCTTCTCCATATTTTTGTGGCCGCCTATAGCTTACTGTTCTTGCCTGTAATTAAATATGGGGGTGATCTGTTGTACCTTAGGGGAATTAGGAATGGGAAAGTAGATATTTCTGAACTTTTTGATGGCTTTAAAAAGAACTACCTGAGTATTATTCTGGCTAATCTGCTCACTTTTGCTATAATCGGAATCGGATTTGTTTTCTTGATTATACCAGGAATAATTTTTGCCTGTAGGTTGGTGTTTGTTCCCTATTTGGTTATGGACAAGAATATGGAGCCTGTAGCGGCCGTTGAAAAGAGCTGGGCCATGACCAGAGGTTATGGTTGGAAAATATTCGGTATGGGATTACTTGCCATACTCCTCTTCATAGCAGGATTACTCTGTTTTATAGTCGGGGTAATCATAGCCATTATTTGGGTTCATGCCGCTTTTGCATCAATGTATTATGCCATTGATCTAGAAGAGCAAAGACGATTAAGTGAAACCGAATCGCAAGAGGTATTTTAATTCGAAGGGACACTTCCGGTTTCATCCAAAATACCATCCATTCTTAAATGGGTAAGAACAGGTTCTTCTGCCATTCGTATTAAGGTTACATGATCAAAAGAGAGGGAGTCATTTTTGTGTTGGCTTCCTCCTGTTGTTCCTAAAATGGTATAATTACGGCCTAGACGTTTCCGATGTGAAAAGGAATGAAAATGACCGTTGATTGCCGTATATGACCGGTCAGACAATAATTTTTCCAATGGTCCTAAACCTTTATTTCCTTCGCGCATCCAAAGTGGTTTATGCATTAGAATAAACGTCCATCTTGGTTTTGGATATTTTTTTAAAACAGCCTTGAAATATTCGAGCTGCCCGTTACCCATTCCACCAAGACTACGTTCCACCATTTGGTAATACTCCGAATCCTCATATACACCTTTAAGTTCACCAGCTATTATTTTTAATGCCTTCGCTCTGGCCTCATAAATTTCCAACATGCGTTTCTCCTCATAATCTTCAGAATCGATCATCAAGAATAGAACATCCTCATAAACAAAATGGTAATACCTAGGACCGAACCTTTTTTTCCAAAATTCACGCATCACGGGATTGGTCAAGTCATGGTTTCCCCCTAAATAAAAGAAAGGCATATTTAATTTTGAAGTTCGTTCATCAAAAGAATCCCACTCTCTTGCGAGTTGCAAGGTATCTTCAGTACCCCCATCAATAAGGTCGCCCACACTTAAAACAAATGTAGGATCTAGCCGATTTAATTGTGAGACGGCCGTATTGTATACCCCGGGACGTTCACCACCATTAAGATCTGAAATTATTGCGAAGGTGAAATCCTCTTCTTCTATTTCAAAGTCGCTACTTGTCCATGGAGTAGGACCACTGTTTACGTCATGCTCAAATTTAGGTATGGGTTCGGCATTGTGCTTACAACTTAGAAAGATGAATGCCAAGATTGATAATAAGGCTTTAAATTTCATAAATATTTGGGTTGATGGTTCAAAATTCAAGTTCAGCATAAGTAACCGGTTTCGAAATTCCTTCTACATTCCCAGGGTATTCCTTCCCACGAAGACGAGTGACCGCATGAGACGTAAGTTCTTCCTCAGGGTAGGATTGTATAAGTTTCTCAATGGCCTGTTGCTCTAATTCATCATCATGGTGCTCTAGCCATTTATCTTCCAATTCTTGGGGTAGGATAAGTGGCATACGTGGTTCTTTAAGTTTTGGGTTGTTATGAATTTTTGCCAATAATGGGTTTCCTTTGGTCGTAACGATGGTAAAGGTATTAATTGTACCACCCGTTTCATCATTCTTCCATTGACTCCACAGCCCTGCGAGCCCCATAGGATTATTGTCTTTTCGATGCACATAAAAAGGGTAGGTCTTGCCTTTAAAATGGTGATGTTCATAAAAACCGTCTACATAAATGATACAGCGATGGTTTCTGGCCGAAATTCTAAACGACGGTTTTTCGAAAATGGTTTCTCCTCGGGCATTCAAGGTTCTATTCCATATTTTTTTAAGTTGTTCCTGATCGCGCACCCAATGCGGTACAAGCCCCCATGTAGCTACTTCAGGGAAATTAGGAGATCGATCTGTATAAATAAGCAATTCAGGATGGCTAAACCCGGAAACATGATGAATAGGAAGATCAGTTAAGGGGATCAATTTTTCCATAATCTCCTCAATGGCCTGATAATCCTGTTCCCGCTGTGCTCTTGTTAATTGAGCCTCAAGGCTTGCTTTTATATCGTAACACATAATTAATATATGGGTAGCCCCTATATGAGGGGGTTAAATTTTGCAACTTAAAGTTAAGAAATTTCGAACGAGGTTTTGTTGAGCTTAGTTTTTATTTGGTTGTATTTCATACACCTTTTTACCCCCAACGTAGGTGGCAAGTACTTGAATATTGATTATTTCTCTAGGGTCAACTTTGGTAATATTCTCACTCAAGACTACAAAATCTGCTATTTTACCAACCTCTAATGTTCCTTTGATGTCCTCGTCATAAGAGGCAAAGGCAGCATCTCTCGTATAGGCAAATAATGCCTGTTCTACTGTAATTTTTTGATTGGGCACCCAGCCATTTGGGTTTTTGTTATCCAAGGTCCTACGAGTGACGGCGGCATAAATGCCTTTAAGCGGAGAAGCAGGGGCCACTGGCCAATCACTGCCGAAAACCAAGGTTGCATTTGCATGCAAAAGGGAGTTAAAGGCATATGTTGTTTTCATCCTTGTAGGACCAATTAGTGCTTCTGCCCATCTTCCATCATCAATGGCATGATAGGGCTGAACACTGGCAATGATTCCCATATTGGCAAATCTTTTTATATCTTCAGGTGCCAAATGTTGTGCATGTTCTATTCTTAATCGTCTGTCTTTCTTGCCCTGTTCCTTAATGAGTTGTTGGTAATTATTAAGAAGGCATCTGTTGGCGCGATCACCAATGGCGTGGACCGCTACTTGCAAGTTTTGTTTATCCGCTTCAGAGATCCACTGATAAATATCCTTGGGATCATTGATAAAAATGCCGCTGTCATCTACCTTATCGGTATATGGATCCAAAAAAGCGGCAGTATGTGAGCCCAATGACCCATCAACGAATCCTTTTAGCAAACCGTTTTTCAACCATTTACCATCAACCCTTGCTCTTGTCGGTAAGGTATTCCATTTATCTAAAGGCTGGGCAGTATATATGCGGATTTTTAAGGCATCTTCGGTTTTCATTTTTTGAACAATACCAAAGCCGCCCAAACTGTCAACGTCATGAATGGAGGTCACCCCCTGTGACAATAAATATGCTTGTGCTTTTTTTATGGCCCGTTCTTTTTGGGTTTCGCTTAATGGGGGAATTTTGTTCAACACCAAATACATGGCTTCACTTTTTAAGATTCCCGTTGGTGTACCGTCTGCATGACGGACAATTTCACCATTGGGGACATCGGGAGTATCCTTATCTATACCTGCGATTTTTAATGCAACAGCATTGGCCAAGATCATATGGCCATCTATTCTATAGACTGCAACCGGATTTTCTAGTGTAGAGTCATCAATCCATTCTCTGGTAGGTAATTGCCCTCCCCAAAGCGTGTGGTCCCAGTTTCCTTCGACAATCCAAGCATTGGAATCTAGTTTTTTGGCCTGGGTGGCTATTCTACTTACAAATTCCTCCTTGGTCGAGGCATCTCGTAGTTCCACACTTAAAAGTGCGTTTCCTCCCATTAATAGATGTATATGTGCATCAATAAAGCCAGGAGTAATGAATTTCTTGCCTGTATCGATAATTTGTGTAGCCTTTCCTTTAAACTTCCGAATTTCTTCCCTTGAACCAATTGCGATTATAGTATCTGCCTTGATGGCCATGGCTTCAGCAATTGGCATATTAGCATTCCCGGTCCATATCATACAATTCTTGACAATGGAATCTGCCTTCGGTATTTTTTGGATGCATGAAACCAAAAGTGCGAATACTATTGAAAGTAGCATATATCTGGTCATTCCTTATAGATTTGATTGCAGTTACTTTTGCCCGATAGCGATAACGGGTGTTTTTTTATGGAATAATTAATGAGCATGAAGTTATGAAATAACCTTCAATAAAGTATGTATGGTACTATGGTTTAAGCACGTTTGCGTGCATCATATCTTTATCGTTCTGTTTATTGGTATGCCTTGGTTTTTGAATAATACTTTTTACGCAACCAAAAGGAGACCCGAACCAACAAGATCAAGGCAGGAACTTC
>JABDKZ010000150.1 GCA_013001935.1 Maribacter sp. | reverse complement strand
ATTTGGAATATATTGCCTGCCTGCTTTTATCATTATAAAAAGGAGTCTGGTATTTATACGGATATTGCTTAAGTTTTCTATCCATAGTTCTACTAAATTCTTGAAAACATACGATGTCCGGATTTTCTGCAATAACTAAATCACCTATTTCACGACTATACTGGGGGTTTCTAGACCACCCAACACCTCTAGATCCATGGGAATTAAAGGTCAATATACTAATATGGCTATCCTCAACTAAATCATTCGGATTAAAGAATTTTACAATCGTTTCTTGGGTGAAATACGCCAATAAAATAACTGATAGCGATATTAACAGTTGTCTTTTTCTTTTAAACATCCAAAATAAAAGAAATACTATATTCGCGAATATCAAATAGGGCAGAATCAAGCTTAAAAGAGGTAAAAAGGAAAATATATCCGGACTGATGTATGGGGCTACACAGGCAAATAGTAATAATAAAGCCGCCAATGCATTTAGTAAGAAAACTAATCTATTGAAAATGCTCAGCTGTTTCACTTAGTCAATCTTCTTTACCTGCCTTGAATAAAAAATCTTTCTCAGCTTTGGACAGGCTTTCATAACCCGATTTACTGATCTTGTCAAGAATAGCATCTATTTTACGTTGATGACTTTCTTTCTTGTAATCTACATTTATGTTGGAAGCGCTTTTCTTCTTTCGATACACTGTTTTCATAGGTGCCTTTTTTTCACTCTTTTTGAAAAGATTGGAAACACTATCAACCATTTTTGCGAAACCTTCCCCAATATCCTTTCCATTTAACAATTGTCGGGCATAGAAATAACCTAACAAAGCTCCTCCCAGGTGGGCAAACTGTCCGCCTGGGTTCACGCCCATTGACAATTGAACCAAATCAGATAAAACAATAAAAGCCCCAATATACCATAGTTTTATATTGAAGAAAATCAATCTCACCTCCTGATTTGGTATATAGGCACAAATGAAAATCAGAATGGCTCTGACGCCTGCAGAAGCGCCTATAAGTGCTGCATTAATTTTAAAAAATGCAGGGAATATATTATAACTCACCATAAAGATCAAGCCACCTAATATTACTCCTAAAAAGTAGACATTTAAAAATCGTCTGGCGTTGAACAAATTCAAAAATATGCGTCCTACATAAAAAAGAACGAGCATATTCCAAAAAATATGTCCCAATCCTGCATGAAAAAACGAATAGGTTACAAGAGACCAAGGCTGGGTAAGAAAATCAAAAAAGTCTTTTGGCAATTGAAACCATTGAACAATGGCGTCACTATTAACCCCCAATAAAAGAGTGAATAGTCCATTTGCAATGAAAACCAATACGTTGATAGCAATAAGCTTCTCGGCTACTGATAATCTTGCATAGTAATATTTTAGATTTCCTTTTGCCATTATAAATCCCAACGATTATTATTGAATTGGTTTTTTTTCCAATACCACATCATTATAAAACCGGCAATTGCACCACCAACATGAGCGAAATGCGCAATTCCCTGACCAAATATACCATAACCTGTTACACCTGAAAATAAATCCAATGCAATTAAAACGGGGATGAATATTTTTGCCTTAATGGGGATTGGAAGGAATATCAGGAAGAGTTCGCTATTAGGATATGACATTCCGAAAGCGACCAAAATGCCATAGATTGCTCCAGATGCGCCAACTGCAGGCGTGTTATAGGCACTTAAAAAATTATCTATGGTACTTTTTGGGGCAATATCGTACCAACTAGGGCTATATTGACCACCCGAAACAATCTCAATTATCTCATTTTCCGCTAAACCAGAATTTATCAATGCATTTATTCCCTCATTAAAATAGTAATAATTCACCCCGGTATGAATAAACGCGGCGCCCAGTCCCGCCGAAAAGTAAAAAAACAAGAACTTATTTCTTCCCCACATTCTTTCAAGCGGTGTCCCAAAGGCCCATAGGGCATACATATTAAAGCCAATATGCGCCAAACCTCCTTGCATTAACATATGTGATACCATTTGCCAAAATCCAAAATTTTCATTTTTTGGAAACCATAATGAAAACCACTCATACATCTGCTCACCATATAACATGGTCGCAACAAATAAGAGTACGTTAATTATTAGTAAATGCTTAATGGCATCAGTTAATCTTCCCATCTAAATAAATTTTTTATCAATATCATTTTCAGTTATCGTTACATATACCGGTTTGTCAAATGGACTCACTCTGGTCTCCTTACAAGCAAATAAATCGTTCACCAATGCCTGCTGTGAAGAATTGTTTAAAAACTCACCTGTTTTGACAGCCAAGGTTTTTGCCAAGGTCTTCGCAAGCAAATCAGTTTGTGAAAAGCTATCTGCGGTAATTTCTAACTGAAAATCAGAAATCAACTGATCCAAAACTATACCCACTTCACTTTCGGTAATCATTAAAGGCAATCCAGTTATCTTCACTTCCCCATCTTCAACCTTTGAAAACATAAAACCGATAGTTGTTAGGCTATCTTTGATCTCCTTTAATACATTGATATCTGATTTGGAGAATGATAAAATCAAAGGAAATAACAATTGTTGGCTAACAGCTTCATTAATAGTAATATTCTTTAAAAACTGCTCATAGAGAACCCTTTGATGTGCTCTACTCTGATCAATGACCATCATACCCGATTTTATAGTAGTCACGATATATTTTCGGCGTAATTGAAAAGTTGTTGCATTATTTTCCGTGTTATCTTGTTGGCCCTCGAAAATTGAACCTGTAATCGTTTCAGATTCGAATTTTAAACTGCTGAAATTGTTTTCCATTCCAACTTTAGACTCTAAACCCACATAAAGGTTCTCCCAACTTTCTGTACCCTGTTTTTTGTACGCCCTCGCACCAGAAATATTTTGGGTAACTTCCTGAAACGGATTAAACCCGCTGTCAACAGAGACTTTGGGCTGCAAAGCACCTTTGTCTCTATAGTTATAAGGAGTCTCCAGATTTTGATCTTGTTCAAAATCCAATGCCGGGACCACGTTAAATTGTCCCAAGCTATGTTTAACCGTTGATCGCAAAATCGCATACAAAGTATGCTCATCATCAAATTTAACCTCGGTCTTTGTTGGGTGAATATTAATATCTATGGACCCTGGATCAACATTTAAGTATAAAAAATAACCGGGGAAAGTATCGGATTTAATCAAACCCTCAAAGGCTGCGAGTACAGCATGATGCAAATAAGGGCTTTTAATAAACCGATTATTGACAAAGAAAAATTGCTCTCCCCTACTCTTTTTGGCAAATTCAGGTTTATTGATGAATCCAGAGATTTTTACAACATGGGTTTCCTCATTAACTGGCACTAGTTTTTCATTGGTCTTGCTGCCAAATATATGCACAATACGCTGCCTTTGGTTTACCTGGGGCAAATTAAAGAGCTCGCTACCATTGTTATAAAAGTTAAAAGTGATATTTGGGTGAGCCAATGCCACCCTATGAAATTCATCGGTAATATGTCGAAGCTCTACCTGATTAGATTTCAAAAAGTTACGTCTTGCAGGAATATTGAAAAAAAGGTTTTTGACTGAAATCGATGTCCCTTTAGGAGCTACACATACTTCTTGGAAAATGATCTCGCTACCCTCAATTTTCAGGTGGGTACCCATTTCTTCCTGCTCTGGCTTTGTCTGCATCTCTACATGGGCAATTGCAGCTATTGAAGCCAACGCCTCACCACGGAACCCTTTGGTATCCAGATTGAATAAATCCTCTGCTTTTTGTATTTTGGAAGTAGCATGACGCTCAAAACTCAATCGAGCATCAGTAGTACTCATACCCAAACCATTGTCAATTACTTGAATGAGTGCTTTACCACCATTCTTAATACTAAGTTTTACGGAGTTGGCCCCGGCGTCAATGGCATTTTCCAATAGCTCTTTGACTACTGATGCAGGCCGTTGTACTACCTCACCTGCAGCTATTTGATTCGCAACATGGTCTGGCAAAAGTTTTATTATATCTGCCATTAGCCTTTATAGAATATAGATAGGTCAAAATCGATGATATAAAGGAAAATAAAAATCAATACTGCCAAAATAACAATCATTCTTATTTTTAAATTTCGGTCACCTTTGGTCTTTAAATCATCCATGGCCGAATTAAATTTTCGCTTAATTCCTCTTGGGGAATCAACCGTGCTTCGGAATTTATCAAACTTGGGTTCCATTTTATAAGGGTTCCCCCTACCCTTATCATCATAGAAACGAGGTTTATAATTGTACTTTCTATTCTTTCCTCTTTTTGTTATTTTACTCAACATACCCATTGCTTCCAAAGTTACTTAAAATCAAAAAATATGCTGTATACCTAATGCCAAAATTTGTTAACAGTGCATCGATTAAAAAAATGGGATGAATACTTGTGAAGTACCACTTACAATCAGGATTTACTTTCCAAGTGCCGCCATTTTAACGGCTGCAATTGCCGCTTCGACACCCTTGTTGCCGTGCTTTCCGCCGCTCCTATCTTTGGCCTGCTGCAAGTTATTATCTGTAAGTACGCAAAAGATTATGGGCGTATCATGAAGAACGTTCAAGTCCTTAATGCCCTGGGCCGTGGCACTGCAAACAAAATCAAAATGCTTTGTTTCACCCTGAATGACACTGCCTATGGCTATGACTGCATCAACTTTTTGCGTGGTAATCAGTTTTTTTGAGCCATGGATCAGTTCAAAACTACCTGGAACATTCCATCGTATAATGTTTTCTTTAAGCCCTCCGCAATCCAATAAGGCTTTGTAAGAACCTTCAAAAAGGCCTTCTGTTATTTCAGGATTCCATTCAGAAACAACAATCCCAAACCGAAATTCCTTCGCGTTTGGGATTGTAGCTTTATCGTAGACCGATAAATTCTTGTTTTCAGTAGCCATTAGTTGGTATTTTTGGCCATTCCTATAAAAGCATCAATACTAGCAGCCTCATCAGACGATGAGAATTCATCTTTAATTCTCTGGAAATATTTTAAAGCTTTATCGTTTTGGTTTAATTCTAAAGCTGTAACTCCAGATTTATAAAGAAATTTTGGTGTTGTATAATCATTTAAACTATGGGCAAATGCACTTTCATAATAGCCTAGAGCATCTTCAGGCTGCCCTAATTGCATAAAGGCGTCACCTAAACCACCTTTGGCAAGAGAACCCAATATGTCATCATCAGAAGAGAAATTTTCTAAATGCGAAATCGCATCCTCATATTTCTGCATATCCAAATAAGCCATCCCTGAAGAATAATTGGCCAAATTGGCCGCCTTTGTTCCTTTGTACTCTTCAATAATGTCCAAGAAACCGTACTTTCCTTCAGCACCGTTCAATGCTAAATTGTACAAAGAATCTTTTGCTGCCGTATTTGTTAAAGCCTGCTCAAAATATTGCTGTGGATATAAAAGTTCATTTGTAGCCTCCGCATCTTTAGGTTTCTGAATAAACTGGTTATATGCTAAATAGCCTAAAACCGCTACGGCAATAACCCCAATGACACCAAGGATATAATTCTGGTTTCTTGAAACCCATTCCTCAGTCTTGGAAGCACTCTCATCCAAGGTGCTAAATACCTCAGCGGTTGTACTCTCCTGCGCTTTGATTTTTTGCTCTTCAGCCTTGTTTTTCGGTTTAAAACCACGTTTTTTATAAGTTGCCATCAGTATTTTTATTAATCGCGCAAAAATAAAGTTTTTATTGAAATCCGGAGCGGTATTTATTCGTTATTTTTGGATATTTTGCAAGTTACACATGATATAATATAAAAATCGGCAGATTCCCAAGATGTTTCTCAAGAGATTATCCCTTATAAATTATAAGAATTTCGACTCCAGAATCTTTGAATTCGATAGCAAGATCAATTGTCTTGTCGGACCTAATGGCGTAGGTAAAACCAATGCATTGGATGCCATTTACCATTTGTCTTTCGGCAAGGGGTATTTTAACCCTGTAGCTACACAAAACATAAAACATGAGGAAGACTTTTTTGTAATAGAAGGCGAATTTGAGAAACAGGATAGGCCAGAAAAAATTGTCTGTAGCCTAAAAAAGGGCATGAAAAAAATTATTAAAAGAAATGGTAAGGCTTATGAGCGCTTGTCAGACCATATTGGCCTTATACCCTCAGTGATTATTTCACCGGCAGACCGTGATTTGATTATTGAAGGAAGTGATACGAGAAGAAAGTTCATAGATGGGGTTATCTCGCAATCGGACAAGGATTATTTACGGGGGCTAATAAAGTATAATAAGGTACTTGTTCAGCGAAATTCGCTATTAAAATATTTTGTGGCAAATCATACTTTTGATGCTTCAACCCTATCTGTTTACGATGAACAATTGCATAATTATGGTTCTGTCATCTTTGAAAAACGCTTGGAGTTTGTAAAAGCATTTATTCCTATTTTTAAGGAACAATATACCGCAATTTCGGGGGGTAATGAAGAAGTTACCTTGAGTTACGACAGTCAGCTACTGAATGATAATTTATTAAGTCTGCTGGCCAAAAACGTTGAAAAAGACCGTATTTTACAATATACGGGGATGGGCATACACAAAGATGATTTGAATTTTAAGATAACGGGGCATCCCATCAAAAAATTTGGTAGCCAAGGGCAACAAAAATCGTTCTTGATAGCCCTGAAGTTTGCACAGTTTCACTTCATAAAGAAACAGGCCAAAACCACCCCGATACTGTTATTGGATGATATTTTTGATAAACTTGATGAAAAACGGGTGGCTCAAATCGTGACGATGGTCGATAATGAAAATTTTGGCCAGATCTTTATTAGCGATACCCATGCTGAGCGCACCGAAGAAATCGTTAAAAACATACATCAATCCTATAAAATATTTAACTTGTAAAATGAATAAAATAGCGGTTTTCGGAATCTTTATATTGTTGTTGGCATGCCAAAATAAGATCGCAGAGCAAGAACTCGCATTATTAAATGGTTATTGGGAAATTGAAAAAGTAATCCTTGCCAACGGACAAATTAAGGAATACAATGTAAATACAACGGTAGATTACATAGAACTAAAGGATTTATCCGGATTTCGGAAAAAAGTCTATCCAAAATTTGATGGCTCTTTTGATACATCGAATGATGCGGAGTATTTTACGATCATTAATAGGAAAGACCATTTTGAAATAAATTATAAAAACGAACTTAGTGAGTGGATAGAAGTCTTGAAAACCTTAGACGAAAATTCATTCTCAGTAACTAATACCGAAAATATAACTTACAATTACAAACGATTTAAACCCATTAGCGTAAACAAATAATGGCGAAGCGAAAAAATGACAAGCTACCTTTAAGCGAAGTCTTGAAAGATTTTATTCAAGCAAACAAGCTACAGCATGGTATTGATAAAGTGAATGCTCGCGAAGCTTGGATAAATTTAATGGGTAACGGCGTAAACAATTACACTACGGCCATTGAACTTCGAAACGAAACATTGTATGTTTCCTTATCCTCATCGGTACTGCGCGAAGAATTAAGCCTTGGTAAAACTAAAATCTTGGACATGATCAATGAAGAGCTCGGTAGAGACTTAGTTAAAAAGATAGTTTTAAGATAAAAAAAGCCATCCGGCGGGTGACTTTTCATCCAAATAAATTGGAGTTAATATATCTCTCTTCCTGAAAAATGAAAAGCACCTTCAATGCCTGCATTTTCATCACTATCCGAACCATGCACTGCATTCTCGGCAATATCAGTTGCGAATAATTTGCGAATAGTACCTTCAGCGGCCTCCGCCGGGTTAGTAGCCCCAATCAGTGCTCTAAAATCATCAACTGCATTTTCTTTTTCCAAAATTGCAGAAACTATTGGTCCACGCGTCA
>JABDKZ010000135.1 GCA_013001935.1 Maribacter sp. | reverse complement strand
AGGCTATGGAATCATTCATAAATCGTAGGGTATAAAATGATTCATCGGATATTTTTAGCCAACTCGCGCCCCTGTTATTGGAATAGGAAATACCGGTAAAACCTAGAGCCACTAACCCCTTACCTTGGGTATTTGGCACAAATTGCACACAACTTTTATAATTTGGTTCTTTACCTTCTGCAACTAATTGCCATGTTCTCCCCCCATCCTGGGTTATTGCTTTGTTGGCATTCTTTTTATCTGGATTGGTATAATCACCACCAATGACAATCCCCAAGTCTTCATTATAAAAATCCATCGAATAAATGCCCTGTGTTGGTTTGTCTTTCACAATGGGTGTTGTACTAAGGTCCCACGTCACTCCCTTATCTCCTGAATAATAGATGTTACCGGCTGTCGTGGCAATCCATACTTTATTTCCAATAGTTTTGATATTGGTATTACTAGCTGCAAATGCGCCCTCATTATCAGTTCCCTGTGGTAAAACAGAACATGGAATTTTATCCCAGCTATGGCCACCATCCCTTGTTATAATAATTGATATACAGCCACCTACAGTATCGCCCATAGCAATCCCTTCCTTATCATTCCAGAAGGTCATTGCGTCATAAAAAACGTTTTTACCTTCCTCCCTGTAAACGAGTTCCATCCCATTATCCCCAGTTTTATAAAGTAATGCCGGGGATGCGACAGATAACATGAAAAAATCTGTAGTTGTATGGGCTACGGCCCTGAATTCAGGAAGAATAGAATCCTGTTTTAACACATTCATTCTAATTTTATTCGTTTTTAAATCGATGCTACCAAAAATTCCTTTGTTTGCCGCGAATGCCAAACTACTGTCCATAAGTTCAATGGCCCTAATGCTTAACGAATCTTCTAGAATAGTTTCAACCTTAACAAAGGAAAAGGGCTTAGTCTCCTTTCGCTCGGTACAACCCAGAAAAACAAGAACAGCAAGGAAGTAGTAGGGATATCGCATAGGAATTATTTTTCTCAAAAATAGACAGAATAGATGCCAAAACGATACCTTTGCAGCCTTAATTTTCATTATGAAACTTCATAGGAATTTGGTTTTTGCAGTAGTTGATGCCCTTGGGTATATATTCAACGAAGGTGAATATGCCGATAAGGTGGTTCAGAAAACATTGAAAAGGGATAAGCGATGGGGGTCCCGAGATCGTGGTTTTATAGCCGAAACTACCTATGACATCGTTCGCTGGAAACGACTATATGCGGAGATTGCTGAAGTAAAGGCACCGTACAGTCGGGCTAATTTATTTAGAATGTTCACCGTATGGGCCGTCTTAAGAGGAATCGAATTACCTGATTGGAAACAACTTGAGCCTGTACCCACTAGAAGAATCAAGGGCAAATTTGATGAACTTTCGAAAATTAGAAAATTCAGCGAATCAATTCCTGATTGGTTAGATGAACTTGGTGAAAAGGCTTTGGGAGAAAAGCTGTGGACCAATGAAATCAAAGCCCTGAATAAACAAGCCGATGTTATTCTACGGGTTAATACCTTAAAAACAACTAGGGAGAAATTACGAAAAATTTTGCTTGATGAAGGCATTGTCGCGGAACCTCTTAAAGGTTATCCTTATGCCTTAAAATTGAATGAAAGGGCCAATGTGTTTGCAACAAAACCATTTAAAGATGGTTTTTTTGAGGTACAAGATGCGTCATCACAATTAGTATCCCAATTTTTGGAAGTTAAGCCAGGACAGCGTGTAGTCGATACTTGTGCTGGTGCCGGGGGTAAAACATTGCACCTTGCGGCAATCATGGAAAACAAGGGACAATTAATTGCACTGGATATCTATGAGAACAAGTTAAAGGAGCTTAAACGTAGAGCCCGAAGAAATGGTGCCCATAATATTGAACCCCGGCATATAAATTCTACCAAGGTTATAAAAAAACTATACAACAAAGCAGATAGAGTGCTTATTGATGCGCCGTGTACAGGTTTAGGAGTACTTCGTAGAAATCCTGATGCTAAATGGAAATTACAGCCCGAATTCTTAGGGAAAATCACCAAAATACAGCAGGAAATATTAAGAAGTTATAGTAAAATGGTAAAGCCCGGAGGAAAATTGGTTTACGCTACATGTTCAATACTCCCACAAGAAAATGACTTGCAGATAAAATCATTCTTGACATCCGAGGAAGGCAAGGAGTTTACATTGGCAAAGGAAAAGAAAATATATGCCTCAAAAAGTGGTTTTGATGGTTTTTATATGGCCTTACTTGACAGGAAGTAATCAACAATAAGCATTAATAACTGTTTGCCCAACACCTAAAATCATAGTATAAAAAGATGTAAATTTGTGCTTTCTCAAACTTAACAATTTACAGGATTCATGATTCACTTTTTCGGGGTTGTCACCAATAAGGTTTTTGCAGTACAAACGCAACAAGAACTTTCCAAGGAAGATACAAATAAACTCAGCTGGTTGTTTGGCAACCAACCCAAGATACACATGGCGTCAATCGACGCCTTTTTTGTTGGACCCAGGGCCGCGATGATTACACCCTGGAGTACGAATGCTACTGAAATAACCCAAAACATGGGTATTCATGGCATTATTCGTATCGAAGAATTTACGAACGTCAAAGAAGATTTTAATGCGTTCGACCCCATGCTTTCGCAAAAATTCAATAGTTTAACTCAAGATATTTACACGATTAATGTAGTGCCAGAATCCATCTTGGAGATAGACGACATTGCAGCATATAACCAGCAGGAAGGCTTAGCCCTGAATACGGAGGAAGTTGAATATTTAAATCACCTTGCGAATAAAATTGGCCGCAAATTAACTGATTCGGAAGTGTTCGGTTTCAGTCAGGTAAACTCAGAGCATTGCCGCCATAAAATATTCAACGGTACCTTTACGATTGATGGTATAGAAAAACCATCTTCACTCTTTAAATTGATCAAGAAAACTTCCCAAGAGAACCCTAACGATATTGTTTCGGCCTATAAAGATAATGTAGCATTTGTAAAAGGGCCTAAAGCAATCCAATTTGCCCCTAAAAGTGCTGATAAACCTGATTTTTATACCGAAATGGAGTTTGAATCGGTAATCTCACTAAAGGCAGAGACTCACAATTTTCCGACCACAGTAGAACCATTTAATGGAGCGGCCACAGGCTCAGGGGGTGAAATCCGTGACCGTTTGGCTGGTGGAAAAGGTTCATTGCCCTTGGCAGGAACTGCTGTCTATATGACTGCCTATTCCAGGTTAGAGGATGCCCGAACTTGGGAAAAGGCAATGTCTGAGCGCAAATGGTTGTACCAAACACCAATGGACATCCTCATAAAAGCATCTAATGGAGCGTCTGATTTTGGCAATAAGTTTGGCCAACCCTTGATAGCAGGTTCTGTTTTGACCTTTGAACATACCGAGGAAGGCCGCAGATTGGGCTATGACAAAGTTATTATGCAAGCGGGTGGTATAGGATATGGTAAGGCCGATCAAGCCTTAAAAGATACTCCAAAAGGCGGTGATAAGATTGTTATTCTTGGAGGTGATAATTACAGAATTGGGATGGGTGGTGCTGCCGTATCAAGTGCAGATACTGGAGAGTTCAGTTCAGCAATTGAATTGAATGCCGTACAACGATCAAATCCGGAAATGCAAAAAAGGGCGGCAAATGCAGTTCGAGGGATGGTTGAAAGTGAAATAAATCCGATAGTTTCAATTCATGACCATGGTGCAGGCGGTCACCTCAACTGTTTATCTGAATTGGTCGAAGATACCGGAGGAAAAATAGATTTGGATAAGTTACCCATTGGTGACCCAACATTATCCGCAAAAGAAATAATCGGAAACGAATCCCAAGAACGAATGGGCCTTGTTATAGGTCAAAAAGATGTGGATCTATTACATCGAATTGCAGATCGCGAGCGCTCCCCTATGTATGAGGTTGGGGATGTTACCGGGAACCATAGATTTACTTTCGAATCAAGTTCTAAAGGAGATAAACCTATGGATTTAGAGTTGGATGATATGTTCGGCAGCTCTCCTAAAACGATAATGAACGACATAACGGTCGATCGAAATTATGCGGATACTGATTACACTTTGGAGCACTTTCATAAATATTTGGAACAAGTACTTCAGTTAGAGGCCGTAGCCTGTAAAGATTGGTTAACGAACAAAGTAGACCGTTGTGTTGGCGGACGTGTTGCTAAACAGCAATGCGTAGGGCCCTTACAACTGCCTTTGAACAATTGTGGTGTTATGGCCATGGATTTCAAAGGCAAGCAAGGTATAGCCACTTCTATAGGCCACTCACCAATATCAGGCCTGATCGATCCTGTTGCCGGAAGTAGAAATAGTATTGCCGAAGCTTTGACAAACATTATTTGGGCACCACTGAAAGACGGATTAAAATCTGTTTCCCTTTCAGCCAACTGGATGTGGCCTTGTAAGAATGAAGGTGAGGATGCTCGATTATATGATGCGGTGGAGGCCATTTCAGATTTTGCGATAGCCTTGGGTATCAATGTACCTACTGGGAAGGATTCCCTTTCCATGAAACAGAAATATAAGGACGGTGATGTATTATCCCCCGGAACTGTGATCATTTCCGCTGCTGCTAATTGTGATGATATCAATAATGTGGTTGAACCCGTTCTACAAAAAGATGGTGGTGCGATCTTCTATATCAACCTTTCCAAAGACAATTATAAATTAGGAGGGTCGTCATTTGCCCAGATACGCAATAAAATTGGAAATGAAACTCCAACGGTTTCGGATGCCGCATATGTGAAAACCGTTTTCAACACAATGCAAAAGGCCATCAGGGAAGGGAAAATCATTGCAGGTCATGATGTTGCTTCTGGAGGTTTAATTACTTCTTTGCTTGAGATGTGTTTTGCCGATGTTGATTTGGGTGCCAACCTGGATTTATCCAATTTGGGTGAAACTGACAGCATTAAACTCTTATTCGCTGAAAATGCAGGTATTGTTTTTCAAGCAAAGGATGATTCCATAATCCAATTGTTTGCCGATTTTAAAATCGATATTAAAAAAATAGGCCATGTTATTGATGAATCCCAATTGAACATCAAAAATGCTGGTAGGCAACTGGGTTTTAATATTTCTGCCTTAAGGGATACCTGGTATACGAC
>JABDKZ010000104.1 GCA_013001935.1 Maribacter sp. | reverse complement strand
GAAAGAAATAATTTATATCCCATTTTTCTTAAAGCTTCAAAACTATCCATATTGATTGTTGGTGGGGGTAATGTGGCTGAAGAAAAATTGACTTTCTTGACCAAATCAAGTCAGGATGCCAATGTTGTACTGGTATCTCCTAAATTTAGTGAAAGCACTTCACTATTGGCCAAAAAGTATAATGCTGAGTTGATTTTAGATGCGTATCATGAAAAATACTTGGATGGGAAACATATGATTGTGGCCACGACTGATAATCCGGAAGTAAACATCCAGGTTTATAGGGACTGCAGAAAACAGGACAAATTGATAAATGTTGCTGATAACCCTCCTTATTGCGATTTTTATATGGGCGGTATTGTCACAAAGGGCAATGTTAAAATTGCTATTTCCACAAATGGTAAATCGCCAACCACTGCAAAAAGGTTACGTCAGTTTTTTGAAGAGGTTATTCCAGAGGACATTAATAAAATGGTACTTCAATTAAATTCCTTTAGAAAAACCATCAAAGGTGATTTTGAACAAAAAGTTGAAAAAATGAATGAATTGACCAAGGCGCTAGTCAAAACAAATGAATAATTATTTCGTGAATGTTTTAAATATGGGGCTATTCCTTGTTTTTGAATGAACTCTGCCGTTTCTTTGCATTCAACGGGTATCGCCTTTCGTGTTTAAATGAAATTTAGCGGGCAAAAGAATATTTTGCAGTAAATAGAGAAAGTTGATCCCAGTTCATTAGTTCATTAATATATTGAAACCGTTATCAAGAAAGGCGTAGGGACTAGACCCGATGAAACCTTGGCAACCCTTTACTTTAAAGAAGGTGCTACATTCTATCTTATTGTTGAACTTGATTCAGCACCCTTTTCATTTATTGTTAAGGTTTAAGAATAGATAACCCATAATAAGACTTACCGTCTTACCTTTTCTTTCTTGATAATTTTTGTGTGTTTCTAACTAATAATAAAACTTGGGCATATTGCCTTTTTTGGACCCATTTTAGATTTGTCCAATTTGTGTTATTTTGTTTTTAGATAAATGAAGAATATTGTTGACATATTAAAAGAAAGAATCTTGATTTTGGATGGTGCCATGGGTACGATGCTACAACGATACAAATTTACCGAGGAAGATTTTCGAGCTGATCGATTTAAAGATTGGCCACATCCAGTTCAAGGTAATAATGATTTATTGTCACTAACTCAGCCTGAGGCAATTGCGGCCGTTCACGCCAAATATTTTGAGGCTGGGGCAGATATTGTTGAAACGAATACTTTTTCAGGTACGACCATAGCCATGGCCGATTATCATATGGAAGAATTGGTATATGAACTCAATTATGAGTCTGCAAGGATTGCAAAAAAAGTGGCTGATGAATTTACTGTGAAGGAACCTCATAAACCTAGATTTGTTGCGGGAAGTATTGGGCCTACCAATAAAACGGCAAGTATGTCCCCAGATGTAAACGATCCGGGATTCCGGGCAATATCTTTTGATGAATTGCGAATCGCTTATAAACAACAGGTTGAGGCATTAATTGATGGCGGTGTTGATATTCTTTTAGTAGAGACTATTTTTGATACTCTGAATGCAAAGGCAGCCCTTTTTGCTATTGAGGAAGTCAAGGAAGAACGGAATATAGAAATTCCAATTATGGTCAGTGGTACAATTACTGATGCATCTGGAAGAACCTTATCTGGACAAACTGCAGAAGCATTTCTAATATCTATTTCACATATACCAATCCTCTCTGTTGGTTTTAACTGTGCCTTAGGGGCAAGTCAATTGGTACCGCATTTAGAGGTATTATCGTCAAAAACCGATTTTGCCGTTTCAGCACATCCGAATGCGGGCTTACCAAATGCTTTTGGCGAATATGATGAAACTCCTGAACAAATGGCATTGCAGATAAAGGAATATCTAGAAAAGGGCCTTGTAAATATTGTGGGTGGATGTTGTGGGACTACACCTGAACATATCTCGGCAATAGCGAAATTAGTTAAGGACTATAAACCAAGACCAACAGTCATTTCTGAGTAGGCAGGAATTCATATTTTCGTCGGGAAATGATTTTAGAAGTAGCTAAATTGAAGGAAAATGAAGTATTGCATTACAGATAAATGAGCAACATTAAGCATAAATATCTAAAGTTAAGTGGCCTTGAACCACTTGTCATTACCCCGGAAAGTAATTTCATAAATGTGGGTGAACGTACCAATGTTGCGGGATCAAAGAAATTCCTTCGCCTTATAAAAGAAGAGAAATTCGAAGAAGCTTTAGATATTGCACGTCATCAGGTTGAAGGAGGGGCGCAGTTAATTGATATTAATATGGATGACGGACTTATCGATGGCAAAGAGGCTATGGTTAGGTTCTTGAATCTCGTCATTGCGGAGCCTGATATCGCTCGCGTACCTATAGTAATAGATAGTTCTAAATGGGAAATTATTGAAGCAGGTTTGCAAGTAGTCCAAGGCAAATGTGTTGTCAACTCCATAAGTCTTAAAGAAGGTGAAGCGCAATTTATTCATCAAGCAAAGTTGATAAAGCGTTATGGTGCCGCAGTAATTGTAATGGCTTTTGATGAGGTAGGTCAGGCAGATAACTATGAGCGCCGATTAGAGATTGCCAAACGCTCGTACGGTATTTTGGTCAATGAAGTGAAATTTCCTCCTGAGGATATTATATTCGATTTAAATGTTTTCCCAGTGGCTACGGGAATGGACGAGCACAAGCGTAATGCCTTAGACTTTATCGAGGCCACCAAATGGGTTAAAGAAAATTTACCCTATTGCAGTGTAAGTGGTGGGGTCAGTAATGTCTCTTTTAGTTTTAGAGGAAACAATCCTGTTCGAGAAGCTATGCATTCCGTTTTTTTATATCATGCCATACAAGCAGGAATGAATATAGGAATTGTAAATCCGACGATGCTGGAGGTTTACGATGATATTCCAAAAGATCTGCTCGAACGCGTAGAAGACGTGATACTTAATCGTAGGGATGATGCCACGGAAAGATTATTGGATTTTGCAGAATCTGTGGTTGGGAAAGCACGGGAAAACAAGATAGATCTGTCATGGCGCAAAGAACCTTTGCAAAATCGTATTACGAGAGCCTTGGTAAAGGGCATAGATCAATATATCATTGAAGATGTTGAAGAGGCAAGAATAAAGGCCAATAAACCAATTGAGGTTATTGAAGGTAATTTAATGACGGGAATGAATGTTGTTGGTGACCTGTTCGGAAGCGGTAAAATGTTCTTGCCCCAAGTGGTAAAATCGGCACGTGTAATGAAAAAAGCCGTCGCATATTTACTGCCATACATTGAAGAAGAGAAGAAGAACAATCCTGATGCTATTGCAGGTGAGGCTGCCGGAAAAATTCTCATGGCAACAGTGAAAGGCGATGTGCATGATATTGGAAAAAACATTGTGAGTGTGGTCTTGGCCTGCAATAATTATGAAATTGTCGATTTGGGCGTAATGGTTCCTTCTGAGAAAATAATTGATGCTGCAAAGAAGGAAAATGTCGACATTATTGGTTTAAGTGGATTGATTACACCTTCATTGGATGAAATGGTATTCCTTGCTAAGGAAATGGAACGACAAAATTTCAAGGTGCCATTGCTTATTGGGGGAGCGACGACTAGTAAAGCCCATACGGCAGTAAAAATCGACCCTCAATATCAAAATGCGGTAGTTCATGTTAACGACGCCTCAAGGGCAGTGACAGTAATTGGTGATCTGCTTCAAAAAGAAAGTTCTGATGCATATAAAAAGTCTATTAAACTTGACTATGATACGTTTAGGGATAAGTTTTTAAAACGATCAAAGCAGAAAGAGTACAAGACTATCGAAGAAGCCCGAAAGAATAAATTTCAAATTGAATGGACGGCGA
>JABDKZ010000072.1 GCA_013001935.1 Maribacter sp. | reverse complement strand
CTGCAAATACCTTTGTTGGTCCCAAGCCAAACGGTTCCGGACTCGGAAGCATAGAACATAACCACCTTGTCTGAGGGCAATTGGTTGTCTTCATTGAACAATTCCCATTCTCCGTCTTTTAAGCGCTTAGCGCCTTTATTCTTGGTCAATGCCCAGATTCCACCATTGTTATCTTCAATTACTTTCCAAACCCAGGGAATGTCTTTATGCAGGGTTTCATTTTCACCATCTCGTAGAATCAAACCCTTTAAAGCAGGAATCCAATGGCGATCCTGGTCGTCCACATAACTATTTGAGGTTAATAACTTCATTTTTTCCTTTACCCATAGGGCTTCATTATCATAATAATATAATCCGTTCTTTGCGGTCATTATGAGCTTATTATCAGCGGTCTCCGTAAAGCCATAGGGCGGATTATCTGTAGAGGGTAATCCATTTTTCCTGTCAAAACTTCGCCATTTCTGTCCATTATAATGGTAAACTCTTGCAGCAGCGCCCAGCCATAGATTGTTTTGACTATCCTTAAACCTGGAATTTACCGGCCAGTAAAAACGGTATTCTTCGGTTTTCTTTACCCTGAGAAAGCTGTCGTTTTCAAAATAGTAGATGCCAGCGTCTGCGATAAAAAATACCCTGCCTTTTTCATCTTCGTAGAAACTTCTCACAAATTGGCAGTCGATACAGGGCACATCATCCGCTCCATAAACAGTCCAATCGCCTGTCTCTTTGGATAGCCTCAACAATCTGCCTTTTGCAAAAAAGTTTCCCTTTTCACCTGTCTTGGTGACCGTGGAAAGGCCAACCCAAATGTCACCATTTGTTGCCTCAAACATTCTGGTGACTCTAGGCGCTTTAAAGCCCATTTCCTTTGTACTCATAGGTTTCCATTCTTTCCCATCATAGATAACTACACCCCCCTCATATAATTGGCCTGCGCCATACGCTTCAAAAAAAATGCCTGGGGTTCCAGTGCCCACCCATATCCTTTCCTGACTATCTACCAGATAGGCACCTATTTTATTCTTTAAGAGCTCCGTTTTTTTATTGATTATTTTCCAACTGCCATTATTGAAGATGTTTATCCCTTTATTGGTTACGATCCAAAAAGAACCATCAACATAATCGAACATTCCCATAACCTGGTGATCATCCATAAGCAACGCATCATCATCGGTATAGCAGGTCCATTTTTCCTGACCTTGAACATAAAAGGAAGCAACCCAAATAAACGTCAGACTCAACAAAATAGATTTCATATCAATACATTTTAGTCCTTTCAAATATCAATCGTACTCACAACTACAAATACCCTTATTGGTATTTAACCAAACCGTACCGTTATCCGAGATATGCATCAAGCCTACTCTATCGGAAGGTAGTTGATTGTCTTTGCCAAACTGCTGCCATTCGCCATCCTTTAACCTCCAGGCGCCGTTATTTCTGGAAAGTGCCCATATGCCTTCATTCTTATCCTCAAAAATATTTACAACCTTAGAAATTTCCTTATGCATGGTTTCGTTATCCCCATCTCTTATGACCAACCCTTTCTGTGTTGGGATCCACAGCCTGTTTTGCTTATCGATAAAACTATTTCCGAATAAATAATTAATTTTTTCATATACCCATTGATTTTCTCCATCATAGGTATACAAACCATTGGTTGACGACATGATGATTTTATTATCTGAAGTTTCAACAAAACCGTGGGGATGACCATTTTTAATTTTTAAACCATTTTTATTGGTAAAAGAACTCCAATGCTCTCCGTCATAATTGTAAATACGCAACGGTAAACTTCCCAACCACATGTTATTTTTGCTATCCTTATAACTGGACACAATCATGCTGGGATTTCGGTAATTAAAGCTGTCTGTTTTTTCTATCGCATGGAAGCTACCCTCTTCGAAATACATAATCCCATAGGTGGCAATAAAATAGACCCTTCCGTTTACATCTTCGTAAAATGTCTTCACAAAGTTACACTCACGACAAGGCATATCTTTTTGTCTATAAGCCGTCCATTCCCCGGTTTCTATATCTAAATGTAATAATGCGCCCTTTCGAAAAATTCCTGCTGACAAGCCTTGATTTGCTGCATTGGCTGAAGCAGCTATCCAGATATCGCCATTGGATGCTTCGAACATTTTGTTAATCACAGGAACATTGATGCCCATATCTTTCGTGAACGTGGGCTTCCACTCCCCTTCTTCATAAATTATCACTCCTCCTTTATACAGCTCCCGAGTTACATAACCATTCCAAAACATATCCGGACTTCCGGAACCAATCCAGATTCTGTTTTGGCTATCTACCATATAGGAGCCAATCTGGTTTTTAAGCAGGTCTGTTTTCTTGTTGATAGTATTCCACTTGCCATCCTTAAAGATGTTGATGCCTCTATTAGTAACAACCCAGAGCGACCCGTCGACATATTCAAAAGCTCCAAGGACGATTTGATTGTCCATTAATAATTCTGACTTGTCGGTATAGCAGGTCCATTTTTCCTGACCTGCAAGCGGTAAAGCCAGGCATAGACAAATGACTGTAAAGAACAATTTGTGTTTCATGGCCATCAATTATAAGTCCTACTAATTTACGATTTCTAAATCGCTATTATCATGAATTATAGACTTTTAGAATGATTTATTTTCCTGACTCTTAAATAAAGAATGCTTTTAAAACGCAGATAAAGGTTATAGCAAGTGGTATTTTATAAAATGTGTATACAGATTAATTTAAAGATGGCTTTAGGTAGTCGTTATCACTTTCAAATCGGAAAGTTGAGCGCAAAAAAAACCTATCTGATTGCAGATAGGTTTTAAAACTGGATATACACTTGTTAGATGATTTTAACCTTCACTGCATTCAGCCCTTTTAATCCCTTTTCAAGTTCGAAGGTAACCTTGTCATTTTCATTGATTTCATCGATCAGGCCGCTTATATGACAAAAATACTTTTCCTGGGTTTCTGAATCCAGAATAAAACCAAAGCCTTTGGAATGATCAAAGAAAGAAACCTTTCCGGTCCTAACCGGGTCAAATTCTTCCTCTACTTTTTTAGGTATCCCAAGTACAATTTCGGAAGCATCTATTTCTTCTTTTTCCGTATGATCCTGAGGCGTGTCTGTTAAATTACCGTATTGGTCTACGTAGGCGAAAGGGATTCCCCCACCAGATTCTTTAGACTCTGCTTTGCGCGCCTCTTTTTTCTTTTGCTTTTCTTCTCGTCTTTTTAAACGTTTCTTTTCTTTTTCCCTTTTGTTATAGGACTGTTGTGATTTTGCCATGAAATTTATTAGAAGCTAAAAGGTATGGTTTATATTTTCAAATGAGAAGTTTAAGAGCAAAAAAAAACCTATCTGCAAACAGATAGGTTTTAAAATTGGATTTATGTTTTTTAGATGACTCTAACGTTTACTGCATTTAATCCTTTTTTACCTTGTTCTAAATCAAATTCAACCTGGTCACCTTCGCGAACTTCGTCAATTAATCC
>JABDKZ010000437.1 GCA_013001935.1 Maribacter sp. | reverse complement strand
GACGAAGTGTTTGTTTCTGCCATTCGGGCAACCAAAGAATCCCCATTGACATTCACCGACCTTACCAAAGAAGAACTAAAGCCAAGGAATTTAGGGCAGGACATTCCTATTTTATTGAATTATATGCCTGCAGTGGTCACCACATCAGATGCAGGGGCTGGGGTTGGCTATACTGGTATAAGGGTTCGCGGTAGCGATGCCACACGGGTAAATGTCACTATCAATGGAATACCTTATAACGATTCGGAATCCCATGGTACGTTTTGGGTAAATATGCCTGATTTTGCATCCTCTATAGAGAGTTTGCAATTACAACGTGGGGTAGGTACCTCAACGAATGGTGCCGGAGCTTTTGGTGCAAGTCTAAATATCGCTACCGATGGTATCTCAGAAGAAGCCTATGGTCAAATAACCTCTTCTATTGGAAGTTTCAAAACACTAAGAAACAATTTAAAATTTAGTACAGGATTATTGAACGATCATGTTGAGTTGTCTGGGAGGTTATCAAGAATTAGCTCCGACGGATATATTGATAGGGCCTCATCTGAATTGGATTCTTATTTTCTACAAGGAGCTTATAAAAATGGTAATACTTTGTTGAAGGCGCTACTTTTTGGCGGTCATGAAATAACCTATCAAGCCTGGTACGGTATTGATGCGGTTACTTTGGAGACTGATAGAACTTTCAATCCTTCTGGCATATATACCGATGAGAACGGAAACACCCAATTCTATGAAAATGAAGTAGACAATTACAAACAAAATCATGCCCAACTACTTTTAAATCACAAATTTAATGAGCGTTGGGACGCCAATTTAGCACTTCATTATACACGAGGGAAAGGCTTTTTTGAACAATTTAGAGAGGATGACGATTTTGACACTTACGGGTATCCCCCCATTACGATCAATGGTGAAGTGGTGAATTCAACAGATCTTATTCGCAGAAGATGGTTAGACAATGATTTTTATGGTACTGTTTTCTCTGTAAATTATAACAAAGATAATTTGAACTTTATTCTCGGCGGAGGATGGAACACCTATAATGGCAAGCATTTCGGAGAGGTGATTTGGGCGCAGAATGCCCCGAATAGTTCTATTCGGGACCGATATTATGACGATGATTCAAAAAAGACCGATTTTAATGCATATGCCAAAGCCAATTATAAATTGGATCGTAAGTGGAGTCTTTTTGGGGACTTTCAATTAAGAAAAGTGGGTTATATGGCCAATGGCAATGACACAGGTCTGGTTGATGATAATTTTAACTTCTTCAATCCAAAAGTTGGGGCAACTTTTGATTTAAACCAAAACAATAATCTCTATTTATCCTATGCTGTTGCTAACCGTGAACCGAATCGTAATGACTATGAAAACGGGAGTCCAAAACCTGAAAAATTGTATGATTTAGAATTGGGATGGCGCTTTATTACCGCTGACACACAGGTAAGTACAAATCTATACTATATGAATTACAAAGATCAATTGGTGCTTACCGGTGAATTGAATGATGTGGGAGCTCCCTTACGGGCCAATGTAGGGAACAGCTTCCGTTTTGGGCTGGAAGTAGATGCGAATATTGCCCTTAGTGATAAGTTTACCCTTAGCCCAAATGTGGCGCTTAGTACTAATAAGAATAAAGATTTTGTTTTTCAAAGAGATGGGATAATCCAGGATTTAGGCAATACGAATATTGCTTATTCACCTGAAATAATTCTTGGGAATAGATTTACATATATGCCTATTGAACCATTACAGATTTCATTGTTGAGTAAATATGTTGGCAAACAATATATGGGTAATATTGATGCTAGGGGTTCGGTTTTGGACGCTTATTCACAAACAGATCTGAATATGCAATATGTGATTGAGATCAATTCTTTTATGAAGCGTATTACATTATCTGCATTAGTAAACAATATATTTGATCAAAAGTTTGTTTCTAATGGGTACTTCTTTACCTATGATGATACTTGGTCTGTTCCCGATCAAACTACCACGATAGAAGGTGCTGGTTATTACCCACAAGCTGGTATTAACTTCTTATTAGGTGCTACATTCAATTTTTAAACGATTTTACATACTCGTTAGGACGGTTTCATCGGCTTTATTAGAATGGACTTTTTGTTTTATGAATTGTAGCGATCAGAACAGAATTCGTAGATTTAAGTAATAATAGTTTAATGGAATGACAATCTCAAAAAACATCAGATGGGGTATCATTGGCTGTGGAGCGGTTACAGAAATTAAGAGTGGACCTGCCTATCAAAATACTGATGGTTTTGAACTTGTGGCTGTTATGCGTCGTGACCAGGTGAAAGCGGCTGATTTCGCAAAGCGACATAACATTCCGAAATATTATACCGAAGCTGATGAGCTAATTGCGGATGAGGATGTTGATGCGGTATATATTGCAACTCCCCCAGATTCACATTTATACTACGCCTTAAAAGTGGCCAAGGCCGGCAAACCTTGCTGTATAGAAAAGCCTATGGCTCCAAAGTACCAGGAAAGCCTTCAAATTTATAACGCTTTCGAGGAGAAGAAAATTCCCTTATTCATGGCATACTACAGACGTTCATTACCCCGTTTTAACAAAATAAAACAGTGGTTGGATGAAGGGGCTATTGGTGAGGTTCGCCATATTCATTGGAATTTTGCAAAACCTGCCTCAGAACTTGATAAAAGCGGACAATACAATTGGCGCACAGATGCCAGGATTGCACCTGGGGGTTATTTCGATGACCTGGCAAGCCATGGGCTTGACTTGTTCATCTATTTGTTGGGTGATATCAAAAATGCAAGTGGTTTCGCAACAAACCAAATGGGGTTCTATTCGGCAAAGGATACCATTGTGGGCAGTTGGTTGCATGCAAGTGAGGTAACGGGTGTAGGCAGCTGGAATTTTGGCTGCCATCAGCGCGAAGATAGGGTTGTCATTTTGGGTAGTCTTGGAAAAATCACCTTTGCAATCTTCAAAGAAGAACCGATAGTTCTTACAAATGCAAAGGGGGAGGAGAAGCTTGAAATCCCAAATCCTAAGCATATTCAGGAATTTCATGTTCGCAATATCAAAAGCCACCTAGCGGAAGAAAAACCCCATCCTTCTTTAGGAAGGTCGGGATTACATACCAGTTGGGTAATGAGTGAGATCTTGGGGTCGCAATAATGACCTATTTAGTTGGAAACACTTAAGATACTGCCTCCAAAACTGGTTCTATACTCCAACATATCATAATAGCGATTGCCGTCATCTGGCCTGTTGAGCATTTGTCCAGTGAACAAACTATATTCGTAATCCTCACAAGAACATGTTGCTGTTTGTCCGTTAAGTACCATTAGCGAACAATCATTTGGAGCATGGTTGGGACAACTTGCTTCAAAAGCCCTGAATGTATTAAACCCTGTGTTTATGGCAAAGAAACCGGCCAAGCCCGCGCCTTCAGCTCCTACAAATACTGCATTACCGGTATTGGTCAGCGGACTGTACAAAGGCAGGTTCAAGTTCATATCAAATCTAAAACCAATTTCTTGTAAAAAGGGATTGCGGATGGTGCCATCATTACTGCAAGATGACAAAATTAACAAAACTATTATTCCAAAAATACGGGTCATAAAGCGCTCTCTAATTAGGTATACTTCGGCAAATTTGAACAAAAATTATGTATATTTGCGTTAAATCCTCTCTAAAAAAGGGGATTTTCCTATTTATTAAACGACGAAGCTATGAGTAACGTATCTTATTACACGGCAGAAGGGTTAAAAAATTTGAGGGAAGAGCTGAATCAACTCAAAGATGTTGAACGTCCTAAAGCCTCACAAGCCATTGCGGAAGCTAGGGATAAAGGCGATTTATCTGAAAATGCTGAATATGATGCTGCTAAAGAAGCACAAGGATTACTAGAACTGAAAATTTCCAAATTGGAGGAAACTTTGGCTAATGCCAGGTTAATTGATGAATCCCAATTAGATACTTCTAAAGTGTTGGTATTATCTACCGTGAAATTGAAGAATCGAGCCAATGGTATGGAGATGAAATATACTTTGGTGGCCGAAAGTGAGGCCGATTTAAAGGCCGGTAAAATTTCAGTTAGTTCTCCTATTGGCCATGGATTATTGGGAAAAGAGGTTGGAGATACTGCCGAGATCACCGTGCCGAATGGTAAAATCACCTTTGAGATTTTAGAAATAACCAGGGAATAGATAGTCATAAAATCTTTATATTTAATCCTATCAAAATTTTGATAGGATTTTTTTATTCAATTAAAGTATATTTCACGATGGCCAGTATTTTTACCAAGATTATCAATGGAGAGATCCCCTGTTACAAAATAGCTGAAGATGATAATTTCTTCGCATTTTTGGATATTAATCCTAATGCTAAAGGCCATACATTGTGTATTCCCAAAGTCGAGGTCGACAAGATCATGGATTTGGATGAGGAAACCTATATGGGTCTAATGGCTTTTTCTAGAAAGGTGGGCAAGGCCATTGAAGCTTCAATAGATTGTAATAGGGTGGGTATAACAGTAATTGGTCTCGAAGTACCCCACGTTCACGTTCATTTAATACCATTGAACGC
>JABDKZ010000436.1 GCA_013001935.1 Maribacter sp. | reverse complement strand
GGAGACGACACTGCTCCAACATCATACCTGTTTAATTCGAATTTAGCTTCTTTTCCTACAGGAACCGTATCTAGAGTAAATGAATAAATGTAAATGAGAATTAGGTTTGTCCTCAGTTTAAAGATATCAGCTCTCCCTAAATAGATATGGGTATGGATCAAGCTCTTTTTCAATTCAGCCAGTACACCGATTCAATTGATGGCGATACAAATGTTCAAAGGGTCAATGAAATTGACGATGTTCAATTTGGCAAAGGCGCAATTTCTTCGGTAGAAGGTGTTGGAGGATGCAGGGAAATTGGGGGTGGATTCAACTTGGTAAAAATTAGTATTAACCCTTATTGAAAATTGGTTTGGTTGTTTTGATTTAAAAAGTCTTGGTACTATTCCAAGGCTTTTTTCAATGATCATTTTATTAGTAATCCACGTGATCGTTCACATCATCAAACCGGTAAGGACCAATTAAATCCTTACGATATCTGAAGGTAACTAGCGTAAGTATCAATAAAAGAGCGTACAAAAGCACGATTATTATACCCATGGGAATAAACGTAATTGGAATTACATGACTTTCGAAATCGCTGTACGTCAGTAAAGTAAAGATCGTATCGAACAATCTAAATATATATATGAAAAATACCACATAAAGCGCGAATTCCAAATTACGCATTTGGGGATCTGTTATTTCTCGCTCTTTTATCTTGAACCACATGGCGTATAAAAAAATGAAATGAACGATGGTCAGTAAAGGGAAAATGTAATTATCAAACTTAAACAGATAGAATTTATTGGTATAAAGGCCATAAAAACTGAAGACAATCAGTAATAGCAATATTATTATAGAAAGCAAAAGGGTACTTTTCCACGAAAGTATTCGCAAAATCAACTTCATATTAAGTAGGTTACTAGGATTTGGGGAACCCTTGTTTCAGAAGTAAAAACGAAGTTGAAAATTGTTTATTTAAAATAATCGATGAACAACATTTTATGTTGAGAACAGTAAAAAAAGTGTGGTCAAAGCCTGTAAAAAACCTTGCCACACTTTCCTTTTAACGTTGTAACCTTAAGAAATCCAGCCTTTATTTTGGGCCGATTTGGCAAAAAGTACAAGACCCACACCAATACCTAACAATAAAAACGGCATAACCACTCCCTGAGCTGTGCCATATACTTCGACCGCGTTGGTCATAAAGAAGGCGTATGACATTTGCACCAATATGCCGAGTAGTGAAAGTAATAAAACTGGTCTTGCCCATTTTTTACGTAATAGTAGGCCTATACATCCCAAAACTCCGGCCCAGACTGCAATTGCAAAAGCTGCAGTCGCCCATGCCGGGGTATTTTCCATTAATTCCAACTGCTCGGCTGGAATTGCAGCTTTCATTTCATCTGTAATATATGCTTCGGTTAGATAAGCCATTGCGCCCATCAAATTCCAAAGAAGAGCCACAGCACTTACAATCCAAAACCATACAGGTGGCTTTTTTGTGTCATTGTTCGTCATAATTAATTGTTTTGTTGATTTATATTATCAAAGTACAAAATTTATGGGAAATCGATTTTAGATGTATTTTTAAATCAAATTAATACCTATGAAAAAGCAGCGGTTTTATTATATAATCAACCTTCAGTACTTAGGGTTTAGGTTCAGTGGCTGGCAGAAGCAACCTCATCAAAAAACTATAGAGGGAATGGTTTCGAAGACATTAAAATTCATTATGCCGGAGGCTAGTTTTAAAATATTAGGTGCCGGACGTACCGATGCAAAAGTGTCCGCATTAGATGCTGCCTTTGAATTGTTTATAGTGGATGTACCAATTCTGGATTTTACGGCCTTTCTTGAACTTTTCAATAAAAATTTACCTTCAGACATTAGGGCGATAAACATTAAAGCAATCGATGAATCATACAATATCATAAAGGATCCTAAATCAAAGGAATATGTTTATCTCTTTTCTTTTGGAGAAAAAAACCATCCCTTTAGTGCTCCATTTATTGCGAATGTATTAGAAGATCTGGATTTGGAGGCCATGAAGGCAGCAGCCAAAGTATTCGTTGGCAGCCACAATTTCAGTTCGTTTACGGTAAAAGGGCAAAAAAATACAAGAAGAGCTAGAACAATTGAAGTTTGTGAAATAAAAACAAACGACATCCTAAAAGCGAATTTCTTTCCGGTTAAATCATATGCCTTATATGTTAAAGGGAAGGGATTCATGCGATACCAAATACGCATGATGATGGGGGCCTTGATTCAATTGGGGAAAGGAGAAATAACGTCAAATGATATAAAAACAGCACTAAAAAGCGAAAACAAGCTTCAAATAACCTACGTAGCACCTGGATCGGGTTTGTTTCTGAATAAATTGGAACTTGACTGATTTTCCTTGACAATTCATTTTTTTTGTACATTGTTACCAAACGAATACACATGCCATATTGGGTAATTATTTTATTGATAGTGCTTGGTATATATCTTGGAATTAGTCTGCTTTTGTATTTTCTACAGGATTATATAATGTTCAAGCCAGAAAAGCTGCCTAAAGACTTTGAGTTTTATTATGAAAACCAAGAGATAGAGGAATATAACGTAGAGACTAGGGATGGGGCAATAATCAATGGTCTCCGTTTTAAAGCCAAGAACCCCAGAGGAGTCGTATTTTACTTGAAAGGAAATTCGAAGAGTATTAAAGGTTGGGGTAAATTTGCTGTTGATTTTACGCGTCATGGATATGACGTATTAATGGTAGATTATCGCGGTTTTGGCAAAAGTACCGGACGAAGAACCCAAAAAGCTATAAAGCGCGACCTGCAAATGATATATAATAAAATCAAGGAAATTACCGATGAAAAATATATTATCCTCTACGGGCGCTCTTTAGGTTCTGGTTTCGCCACCAAACTAGCTTCAATGAATAATCCGCGTATGTTAATACTTGATGCACCTTATTATAGCCTTAGCAAGGTTACTAAAAAATATATCCCATTCATGCCGCTGTCCTTATTATTAAAGTTTCCCATGCCTACCTATAAATGGTTGAAGTATGTTAATTGTCCTATTCATATTTTGCATGGCACGGACGATAACTTAATACCCTATAAGACCAGCATTAGATTGTCTAAAATAAAACCGGAGTCTACGCGCTTGTATACTATCATTGGAGGTGGGCATAAAAATTTAAACACTTTTCCCGAGTATCACAAAATGCTTACCGAAATCATTACCACAAAACCAAAAGAAGTTAACCTTGAGGGTTCGAGCATTAATGTGATACACTCTTCAAAACAGACCAATGCAAAGGTTTAAAAAATTAGCCAAGGGTTTACTTTTTATTTATGTCTTAATTACGATTATGTTATATTTTTTACAAGAGAAACTTATTTTTCTTCCCACAAGATTACCTAATGATTTTGAATATTCTTTTACCCATGATTTTGAGGAAATCAATTTAAAAACAGAAGATGGATATAATCTGAATGCCATTCATTTTAAGCAAGTTAAGTCTAAAGGCTTAATTCTTTACTTTCATGGTAATGCAGGTAATTTATCGCGTTGGGGAGACATCACTTCTTTTTTTGTTGAAAAGGACTTTGATGTTCTTGTGATGGATTATCGTACGTATGGCAAAAGCACTGGCAAACTAAGCGAGGAGGCCTTGCACGATGATGCACAACTTTTTTATGACTACGCCATGAAACAGTATGATGAAGATGAAATTATTCTA
>JABDKZ010000425.1 GCA_013001935.1 Maribacter sp. | reverse complement strand
CAATAACATAGCTTGGAAGAAAAATGAACTTAAGAATTATCAAAATGTGTACTATCAAATTTTCAATGAATCAAGAGGAAAAGCTGAGTATGATCCAAACATGCATTACAACTTTCTTTATTATGTTACCCAAGCTGAAGTCTATATGTCAGAAAAACATAGTGCGTCGCTATCTAGCATAAGCAATGATAGTATCAGAAGACTACTTAATGAACTTATAATGGCAGAAAAAGTGGTAAGCGATGCATATAACGATTTAAATGCCATAAAGATGGAACAAGTTAAGCTTTTTATTCAGGAGCACGGAATTGGCGGCATTGAAAACGCTTTTAATGATAAACGTTATAATTTTTTGTCCCTCACTAACGTAAAGCTTATTGACCATTCAAAATTGAAAGATCAATATGGCTCAACAGAATTGGATGGGATTCTTATGGATTTGCGAGGGTGGGCAGGATGGGCGTATCAGAGAATGGACATTTTAGAACTCCTTAACAATAAACTTGAGGAAGCTCTTGTAAGCGTATTAGAACAAAACGGTCGTTCCGAGAATATCAAAAGAATTCCACGCAAACATCTTTCTGACCTTTTGAAAAAAGGTAAGTCAATTGATGACATCATTCAAGAAATAAAAAACGCTCAACATGGAGATTCGGAATATATTACTCATTCATATGTCATAAGGGCACTTGCTTTTGATTTTTTCAGGGAAGAAAGAATTTATGATGCGTACAAACTATATAAACTCAATACTGAATTAAATCCTAAGGGCCCAAGTTCATGGCAATATTTGAGCAGGTGTTTAATTGCTATGGGTAAAAAAGAAGAAGGTATAGAAGCCTACGAGAAATTTGCCGAATTGTCCTTTGATCCTACTTCAGCAAAGAAAGAACTAGAAGAACTTAAACGAGTAGAATAAGCAAAAAGGTTAGAGACAACATGATTAAATTTTTTCGAAAAATAAGATACAACCTCATGAGTGAAAACAAAACCCGCCCGAATGACTCGGTCGGGCGGGCAGGCAAATATCTTAAATACGCCATTGGTGAAGTTCTTCTTGTTGGTATTGGTATTTTGATTGCATTGCAAGTAAACAATTGGAACGAAAACAGAAAGCTTAGAAATACAGAAACTGGGTTGCTGAAAGAATTAAAAGCGGACCTTACGGCAACATTAGATGATTTGAGGTCCGATATTGAGTTGACAAATAGAACTTTAACATTTACAGATTCTCTCTATAAAAAAATGCGGATTCATTTAATGAATAAAAGCACTGAGCCTTTTCCAGTTAAAATTAATGATCTTTTAAATCCCATACTATATCCAAAACTAGGGGCTTATGAAGCCTTACAAAGTTATGGCATTCATAATATTTCCAATGATAGTTTAAGAAGGGATATTACTGATTTATATCAGCTCCAACTTACACGAGTTGCAGAAGTAGAACGGAGAATTATAGAATTTGATGCCAAGGAACTGAAACCCTATATACGAGGCGTATCTATGATTATAAGAGATTGCGATAATTGCAATTCGATAGACGAATTATGGGGTGTACAGACATTGATCCAACAGCCACTAGATAAGATTTTACAACTTTACATGTCAAGACATTGGCTATTTCGATGGGTCCTCGTATTATACGATTTAGCCGCTTTAAGTATTGAAAATTTAATAAAGGATATCGACTCAGAACTTGATTTGAAATAGGCCCGTAAAATACTGAAGAACCATTAATAGAATAAAGGAATAGAATATCACAAATGAATAAATAGGGATATTCAGAAGTAGGGACATACCAATCCAGTGTGAATAAATTTAGATAGGGATCAGAGTTTGGTTTTATGCTGCTTGAGCTATGGTTTTGGACATTCTCTGTCCGATTTGGATGGCATTTGATGTGTGTATACCAAAAAATAACCACAGGATTTCTGTTTCCTTGGTTCTTGCTTTTATTCTTTTCAGGAGAAAGTATTCTTTATCTGTACCGAAGCTTCCTTCTAGTCGCGTTGCTCTTTCCTTTGTGATCATTAATGAAAGTTGATCAAAATGAGCTCTATGTTTGGAGGGTTTCCCTTTTCTTTTGAAATCTGTCTTTATGCCGTTCTTTGTTACATATTTTCGGTTTTTGTTATTCGCATAAATTTTATCAGCACCAACTATTTTGATTTTCTTTTTAAATAGCTTTTGTACAGCCCAGATGCTTTTCTTTAGTCTGATCCCTTCGTTGAATGCATCAAAACTCAGGTGTTCTATAAAACTGATTCCGTCTATTTGTATCTTGTGAACCTTGGCTCCAAATTCTACTTTTTTTACCTCCTTGCCTCTCACTATTGGTCGTATGTACGGTTTATCCAGGCTTACTATGCGGTGCTTTGGTGATGAGTTGTTAAAAAAGTATGCCCACTGTTGCTTAAGTACAGTTTTGGTCGCTTGCCTTCTTTGCCAGTAGCTATCAGTAAATGTTTTACAAAGTCGTTTTTCTAACTCTATTAATGCTTCATTTATCTTAGCTAATAATTTTAATAACCCTCTTCTTAATGCTCGCTTTTCTTTACGAGAAGGCCTTTTTGATTTACTGTAATTCACATATCGCTTAGTCCATTTTATCTTCTTGGTTCGAAGCGTTCTTATCCCTAGCTTTTGAGAACACAGGACTAACATTTTGTGATTCCACTCGACACTTTCCCACAACAGTTTTATGT
>JABDKZ010000412.1 GCA_013001935.1 Maribacter sp. | reverse complement strand
ATACTAGCCGATGATATTTCGATTTGATAGTCACCTTCAAAACCAGGTGTATTTGCATCAACGGTATATGAAGATAAGTTCGCTGATGGAATCTCAACACCATCTTTAAACCATCTATAATTCCAAGAGGGATCAGTTCTGTCAATGTTCAATGTTTCTGTTTCTCCAGCACATAAAACGGTTTTCGTTGGCGGGATAATAAAAATACCTTCCCCGCCGCCGCCTATCGTGACATCAACAATATTCGAATCTGTGTTCGCAGAACCCGAACATGTTGGCCCGTAGTCTATAAGCGCGAAATACATTCCAGAAGCTGTTACATTCAGGGTATGGCCTGTTTCGCCACCAATTGGCGAACCACTCATGTACCAGATGTATTGGTAAGTTTCCGGATTGGAAATATTATCGACTTGAAGCGTGATCGGTCCTGTAGCGCAGACAGTTCCGGGAGGCACACCGCTGCCGTCATCACTAATATTGATGTTAGAAGTAACATCCAAATAGTACATATTATATGAGGCAGATGCATCGCTGGTATTCGCAGGGTCCGTTGATCGCACTCTCATTTTATATCCCTGTCCTCTCGTATCGGTCGGAATACCGAATTCTACATCAAATTCTTTGGAACTGTTTCCATTCTGGTCGCTTACTTTGACAAGTTCTACAGCATTTGTAAAATCACCGGTAGCATCTGACAATTCCAGAATAAATTCGTTTGCGCTATTGGCATTGCCCGCCCATGATATCTTTGCATAATATTCATTAAATCCGCCAACGCCGGCACAGATTGCCGTCCAAGGAGAATTACCAGCTAAATTAGGATTGTCTGCGGGTTCTGGCGCATTCACCAGGATTTGAGCAGAAAGTGGCGCAAAAGCCAACAGCGAAAAAACCACAAGGAATCTCTGGATGTGGAACTTTAATTTACGTTTCATAAGTAGTTAGAATTTTGTTCAACGTTTTTTAGCTGTTTGATTTGGGTTTGAATAGGTTCTGATCTTGTGGGTTAAACATGCTTAATCGTGCCTCCGCCAATTGTTCAAAACTATTCAAGAACAAATATGTAATTTAATTACTGCGTCAAAAACTTAATGTTGTGGCGTATCGCAAATATGTTGTGAAACCGTGTTATTTGTATGCTAGTGTATTTCATAGCCCGCAATAGCTGCATTTTAACTACCTTTGCACTTCTTAAAAAAAGTCAAATGAGTGAAGCTCCTAAAGCATTGAATTTCTTGGAACACATTGTTGAGGAAGATCTTAAAAATGGGTTCCCAAAAGAGCAATTGCGTTTTCGTTTTCCACCTGAGCCAAATGGGTATTTGCATATTGGTCATGCAAGCTCAATTTGCTTGAATTTTGGATTGGGTTTGCGGTATAATGCCCCCGTAAACCTTAGGTTTGATGACACCAATCCGGTAAAGGAAGAACAAGAGTTCGTAGACGCTATAAAAAAGGATGTGCAATGGCTTGGGTATAAATGGGATACCGAACGGTATGCATCAGATTATTTTCAACAATTGTATGATTGGGCCGTGATTCTAATTAAAAAGGGGAGGGCCTATGTTGACAGTCAAACTTCTCAAGAAATGGCGGCACAGAAAGGCACTCCGACTGAACCCGGAACATCTAGTCCTTTTCGGGAAAGAACAGTGGAGGAGAATATGCAATTGTTTCAGGCAATGAAAAACGGGGATTTTGAAGAAGGTACCCATGTGCTAAGGGCAAAAATTGATATGGCCTCTTCGAACATGTTAATGCGGGACCCTATTATGTATAGAATTCTACACAAGGCCCATCACAGAACAAATACCGATTGGTGTATTTATCCCATGTACGATTGGACCCATGGTGAAAGCGACTATATAGAGCAAGTTTCGCACTCTTTGTGTACTTTGGAGTTTGCCATGCACCGTGAACTTTACGACTGGTTTTTGGATCAGGTATATGATGTAAAAACCGTACGGCCAAAGCAACGGGAATTTGCGCGAAGAAATTTGAGCCATACCGTAGTTAGTAAACGAAAACTGTTGAAATTGGTAGAAGAAGGGATTGTAGCCGGCTGGGATGATCCCCGCATGCCTACTATTTCAGGCCTGCGCAGAAGGGGCTATACACCAGAGGCGATTAGAAATTTCGCAGATACCATCGGAATAGCGAAACGTGAAAATTTAATCGATGTTTCTTTGCTAGAGTTTCACGTGCGGGAACATTTAAACAAGGTAGCTCCCCGAGTAATGGGTGTTTTAGACCCTATTAAAGTGGTGATTACCAATTATCCTGAAGGGGACGAGGAATGGCTGACCGCTGAGAACAATCCAGGAGATGAGTCCGCCGGCACGCGACAAGTTCCTTTTTCCCGAGAAATTTATATTGAAAAGAGTGATTTTAAGGAAGAAGCCAATCGTAAGTTTTTTAGATTGAAATTGGGAGGCGAAGTCCGCCTAAAAAATGCCTATATAATTAAAGCTGAAAGCTGTACCAAGGATGCTGAGGGAAACATTACTGAAATTCAGTGTACTTATGACGCGAAAAGCAAAAGTGGAAGTGGCACGGAGGAAAGTTTACGCAAAGTGAAAGGAACCTTGCATTGGGTTTCTGTAAAGCATGCTTTGAAAGCTGAGGTTCGCATTTATGATCGATTGTTCCTGGATGAAAGCCCCGATACACATAAAGACAAGGATTTCATGGAATTCGTAAATCCCGATTCTTTGAAAATTATAACTGGATATTTGGAACCAAGCTTAAAAAATGCAAAAGTTGAAGATCGAGTACAATTTCAGAGATTAGGATATTTTTGTGTGGATCAAGACACTACCACTGAGAAACTGGTTTTCAATAAAACAGTTGGATTGAGGGATACCTGGGCAAAAATCCAACAGAACAATTAAGATTGGTTTTTCCTATCGCCTAAAATATATCAATCGGTATTATCTATAGGAACAGCCCTATTTTAATACGTTTTAAGACCGTTTCTATTCTTAAGGGACCTAAGCCAAGGCCACTTGTTTAATTTGTATTTAAATGCGTTTGTATTAAGAATTTGCCCTTTTAGGAAGAAGAATTATAAAAAGATGCATTGTCTAAAAACCTAGAACGAAAAAACCCTCCTGATTATTTCAGAAGGGCTAATTTAACTAAGTTTTGAATCCTAACCTTTTTTCGGATTCGTTTTC
>JABDKZ010000409.1 GCA_013001935.1 Maribacter sp. | reverse complement strand
ATTTGGTCACTTTTGCAGTGATGCTCTTGCTATTTGTTCCTATTGGGATAATGGCTAATCTCGCTGAACAAATTGGCAAGATGATAGACAATGATGCGCCGACCAATGCAATAATTATCTATTACGTTAATTTCACTATTTATGTGGGCAGTCTGCTATTTCCGATATTTCTATTTTTATCGATAATTTTCTTTACCTCAAAATTGGCAAGTAATACCGAGATAGTTGCTATACTAAGTTCTGGGGTCTCTTTTAATCGCTTTTTAAGACCCTATATAATTGGAGCGACCATTATTGCAGTATTGATGTTGGTCATGGCAATGTTCATTGTGCCCAATGCCAGTAAAGGATATAATGAGTTTATATTCAAATACCTGAAAAAAGGAAAACAAGATAGGATTACGAGTAATATTTTTAACCAACTCAACGAGAACGACTTTATATACGTAAGTAGTTTTGATCCGGTTAGGAAAAATGCAAACAAATTTACCTTTGAAAGATTCAATGATGATAACACCTTGGATTTTAAAATCTCTGCAAATAGCATTCGTTGGGTCGAAAAGGATAGTATATACAGGCTTATAAAATATAAAAAGCGTAAGATTATTGGCGATTCAGCAATTATTGAAACAAAAAATAGGTTAGATACCTTATTCACATTTAAGATCGATGATCTTACCCCGGTTTCCTATATCGCAGAGACCAAAAATCTTTACGAGCTAAATAAATTCATCGCTGATCAAAGAAGGAAAGGTGCTTCCAATATTAACACCTATGTTCTTGTCAAATATAGACGATGGGCCTTACCCCTTACAGCATTTATACTTACGATAATCGCGGTTGCAGTGTCATCGGTTAAAAGGCGTGGAGGTATGGGAGTAAATTTGGCATTCGGAATAGGGGTTGCTTTTATCTACATCTTTTTTGATAAGGTTTTTGGAACTTTGGCACAGCAAACTGGGTTTTCACCTTCTTTGGCTGTAATCATCCCCAATATCATCTTCGGTATTTTGGCCTTTTACCTACTGCAGAATGCCAAGCGTTAGGCCTATACATTACCTACATCCTACACTTAATTGTATGTGTTTGAGGCTTTACAATTGTTCTAGATAATTGATCACAATGGCACTACCTGACCATACTTTTTTTCAAAGCGATTCAAGTTTCAAGGTGTCTGTCGCTTTGGTCTCAATTTGTGCGACTTATGCATTTGTCACTCCCGTAAAAGTCATTTGATATATAACTCCCTTGGCCGTGGTTTTAAGCCTGAAAATGAGGCCTGTTTATGATATATTTTACGTATTTACACTACTTGGGGACAAGGGGGAAATGAATACAATGTGCGATATAAGGGCTTTAATTAGTAGCATCACTGCAATCGCAAACGGACTATTGAAACAAATGGGCACTAAAAAGAATGCGTAGTGGATAAGGTTACCTTATATTATTTTATATTTGTCCAACAAACTAACAAAACCTACCCATCTCATGGAGTATTTAGATTTTGAACTGCCCATCAAGGAGCTCGAGGACCAGCTCGATAAATGCAAGATCATCGGGGAAGAAAGCGATGTTGATGTAAGTGAAACATGTAAGCAGATTGAAAAGAAGTTAGCTGAAACCCGGAAGGATATTTATAAAAACCTTACGGCTTGGCAACGTGTGCAGCTTTCAAGACATCCTAATAGACCTTATACACTAGATTATATCAATGCCATTTGCGGTGATACCTTCTTGGAATTACATGGTGATCGTAGTGTAAAGGATGATAAGGCTATGATAGGCGGTTTGGGTAAAATTGGGGATCAGAGCTATATGTTCATTGGTCAACAGAAGGGATATAATACCAAAACGCGGCAGTATCGCAATTTCGGGATGGCCAATCCAGAGGGCTATAGAAAGGCATTGCGACTTATGAAATCTGCCGAGAAATTTGGAATACCGGTAGTTTGTTTAATTGATACTCCTGGTGCTTATCCTGGCATTGAGGCTGAAGAACGTGGCCAAGGTGAGGCTATTGCTAGAAACATTTTGGAAATGACCAGACTTAAGGTTCCTATTATCGTTACTATTATAGGTGAAGGTGCTTCTGGTGGTGCTTTGGGAATCGGAGTTGGTGATCGGGTATTGATGCTTGAAAATACCTGGTATTCTGTTATATCACCTGAATCCTGCTCTTCTATCTTATGGAGAAGCTGGGAATTTAAGGAGCAGGCTGCCGAATCACTAAAACTTACCGCTCCTGACATGAAAAAGTTAAAGTTAATCGACGAAATTGTTCGGGAACCTGTGGGCGGTGCGCATTGTAATCGCGAAAAGACTTTTGAAATCGTGAAAAATAAAATAGCTGCCAATTATGCGGAATTGGAAAAGTTATCACCAAAAGAACTGGTAGATTTGCGCATGGATAAATATGCGAACATGGGAGTATTTAATGGCTAAGGGGCGTTTTTGCCAAGGTTGTTAAAATTTAATTAATCCAAACCTCATTTTTTTTCTGTTATCAACAGATTTTGTAACTTATCAACAGCTGAATTGTTAATCAACCGTTGATATCGTTACTTGTTAAACCCATGTTAACTTAAGGTTAATTGCATATTTTCGTAGTCATGGAAAAACCCAAGCCACTTATAGGTCGTAAGATCGACAAATCGACTATAATCAACCTTGAGAGAGGTAAAATACCTCCACAAGCTGTTGATTTAGAGGAAGTTGTACTTGGGGCAATGATGATTGACAAGAAAGGGGTCGATGAAGTTATAGATATTTTGCATCCTGATGTATTTTATAAAGATGCCCATCGTTTTATTTATGAGGCTATTTTTAAACTGTTCGAAACCTCGGAACCAGTCGATTTATTAACCGTTTCATCCCAATTGAAGAAGGATGGCAGACTTGAGTCGGTCGGTGGGGATTTTTACCTCATTAAATTAACGCAAAAAGTGGCGTCTTCAGCGCATATCGAGTTTCATGCCCGAATTATTCTTCAAAAATTTATACAGCGTAGTCTTATTAAAATTTCGAACGAAATAATCGAGGATGCCTATGATGATGGTACCGATGTTTTTGATTTGCTGGATACGGCCGAATCCAAACTCTATGATGTTACCCAAGGAAACTTAAAACGATCTGCGGAAACAGCCCAAAATTTGGTAATTCAGGCGAAAAAGAGGATCGAGGAAATTGCCAATAAGGAGGGGTTGAGCGGCATACCTTCAGGCTTTGATAAAGTAGATAAGCTAACTTCGGGTTGGCAACCGAGCGATTTGGTCATTGTTGCAGCCCGTCCTGGTATGGGTAAAACTGCCTTGACCTTGTCCATGGCGAGAAATATTGCCGTGAATTCAGATATTCCCGTTGCCTTCTTTTCGTTAGAAATGTCCTCGGTTCAGTTGATTACAAGACTAATATCCTCGGAAACCGGGCTATCTTCAGAAAAGTTGCGAACAGGAAGGTTAGAAAAACATGAATGGGAACAGCTTAATGTAAAAGTAAAAACCCTAGAAAAGGCCCCACTGTTTATAGACGATACACCATCCTTGTCCATTTTTGACCTAAGGGCAAAAGCCAGACGTTTGGCATCACAGCATGGTATTAAATTGGTTGTAATTGATTACTTGCAATTGATGACCGCAGGAGGTAGTCAAAAAGGAGGAAACCGTGAGCAGGAAATCTCTACAATTTCAAGGAACCTAAAAGCCTTGGCCAAGGAATTAAATGTACCGGTAATAGCACTATCCCAATTATCCAGGGCCGTTGAGACCCGAGGAGGTAGTAAACGACCTATTCTTTCTGACCTTAGGGAGTCTGGGGCTATTGAGCAAGATGCCGATATTGTTTCCTTTATTTACAGGCCCGAATACTATAAAATTGACGAATGGGACGATGAGGAGCGAACTCCAACTCAAGGTCAGGCAGAATTTATTGTTGCTAAACACAGAAATGGTGGATTAGATAATATTAGGTTAAAGTTCATAGGACAACTAGGTAAATTTGATAATTTAGATGATTTCGATTCTCCATTCGAGTTTCAATCGAAGATGAATGCAGATGATGAGAATCCCTTTTTGACCAAAAATCTTCCAGATGCCGATGAGGCTTTTGGCAGTTCAATGAATGATGACCTTAACCTGGATGATAACGACGTACCTTTTTAGAATAAGTAGTCAACAGTCTTTACGAACCCACAGGTTCAATGCTCAAGGGCTTTATAGAAGTCTCTTGACCTCCCTATTTTTTATTTTGTTTTCCCTTCAACTTTCAGCCTCATCCATACTTATTCCAATGGATGCCGAGGGTCAAAAAAATCATCTTAAGGCCTATGGCATTACTTTTTGGGTACTTACCAAGCAGCAAAAAGTGCAATGGTTGTTAAATTATAGAGGAGGATCTTTCTTACTGCCAGATGGGGAGAGCATTAGAAAGGAATGTCAGATTAGGGGGGTTTCTTTTGAAATTCTTTCCGATGGTCAGGCACAACAGATTTTGGATGATATAGGTAGTCCGTCTCAAAATCAAGAGGCGGTAATACTTGAAAAAGCGCCAAAAATAGCGGTATATACACCAAAAACCAATCAACCTTGGGATGATGCTGTGACCATGGTATTGACCTATGCCGAAATACCTTATATCACGGTTTATGATGAAGAGGTATTGGATGATAAACTGGTCTTGTATGACTGGTTACATCTGCATCACGAGGATTTTACCGGGCAATATGGTAAGTTCTATGGCGCCTATAGGGCCACACCCTGGTATATTGATGGTAAAAAAGAGGCCGAAGCATTAGCATCCAAATTAGGGTATGATAAGGTGTCAGAAGAGAAAAGGGATGTTGCCTTAAAGATTCGTAATTATGTGATAGGTGGAGGTTTTATGTTCGCCATGTGTTCCGCAACCGATAGTTTTGATATAGCCCTTGCTGCGGACGGTGTCGATATATGTGAGCCTATGTTCGACTATGACCCATCAGATGCTAATTATCAGAGTAGATTAGACTATAATAAAACCTTTGCCTTTAGTAATTTTACTTTAGAAAGGAACCCTTTGCGCTATGAGTTTTCCTCTATTGATATGACGAACAAAAGGGGACAAGTGCCCAAGGAATCGGATTATTTTTCTTTGATGGACTTTTCGGCAAAATGGGATCCTGTACCCACCATGTTATGCCAAAATCATACAAGCTTGGTCAAGGGTTTTATGGGCCAAACTACAGCATTTACCAGAAATGAAATAAAACCAACGGTATTGATATTGGGGGAGAATAAGATCAATGGTGAGGCACGGTATATTCATGGAATTAAGGGTAAAGGATTTTTTACTTTTTATGGGGGCCATGATCCTGAGGATTACCAACATAGGGTGGGGGACCCAAAAACGGAATTGGAACTGCACCCCACTTCTCCCGGATATCGTCTTATTTTAAATAACGTTTTATTCCCTGCGGCAAGAAAAAAGAAGCAAAAGACCTAAACTATTTAGCTTCAAGTAACTTTTCCAGAATTCGCTCTACCCCGTAATTATCATTACTTTCGGTACGGTAATTAGCAACGGTCTTTACCTGCGGGTGTGCATTTTCCATGGCAAAACTATAACGCGCATTTTGAAGCATTTCAAGATCATTGTTGTAGTCGCCAAAGGCGAGTGTCTCTTCCTCAAGGATTCCAAAGTGTTCTTGAACTTGTCGCAAGGCATATCCTTTATTTGCCTTGGAATGGTTTAAATCTACCCAGTGTTGGCCTGAGACCTTTACCATTATTTGCTCATTAAAACGCTTCATAGCAGGATAGATAAATTCTTCGGCACTTGTATCGTGGTATACCGCGATCTTTACGATCTCATCACTGATGCCAGATAAACTCTCATGAATTTCATAACTAGCGTAATACTCTTTCAATTCCTCTAAAAATGGAATTGATTTTTCATCAAAATAGGCTTTGTATTTTCCGCATAACATGGCATGTGCTCCATAGATGGCATCAACACTTTCAAGAAGGCTTTTTCTTAAATGGTTGCCTAAGGGTGTTACCAATAGTTCTTTTTCCTGTTTTTTGACCAAGGCACCATTTTCAGCAATTACCGTAATATCATCTTTGATGACTTCCAGTTTGTCTACAATACTATGATATTGCCTTCCGCTTGCTGCCACAAAAACAATATTCCGTTTTTTTAATTCCTCGAAAAGTTCAAAAAAACGGTCGCTGACTGCGTGCTTGGAATTTAATAGGGTGCCATCCATATCGGTGACGACCATTTTTATTTGGGATAGGTCCATCGATTCAATAATAAGGTGCAAAGATATTTGATACACTTATATTATAAGAATTATATGCATATAGTTTATCTTGACATCAGCTAAAAAATGCAATAGGCCAATGAAATTTTATCAAAAGGAAATTCGACTAAAACCTTTTTCACGAGGATACCATTTAATTACCACCGAAATTTTGAATACAGTTTCGGAAATAAATAGTATCAACATAGGAATGTTACAGGTTTTTATTAAACATACATCGGCAAGTCTTACTATCAACGAAAATGCAGATGCAACCGTCAGGGATGATTTTGAAAGCCATATGAATGTTATGGTACCTGAAAATGCCCCGTACTACAAACACAATTACGAAGGCCCTGATGATATGCCGGCCCATATCAAGGGATCCTTAATGGGTGCTTCGGTACAAATACCAATTCGTGACGGTCGCTTGAACTTAGGTGTTTGGCAGGGTATTTATTTATGCGAACATAGAAACAATGCCGCTGGAAGAAGTTTAGTCATTACAGTATTCGGAAATGGGTGAAGCGTTCAGTAGTGCTCTAATTGAGGTTTTTAACGAGGGTTTTTGAAATTTTCTTGACCCAAGACTTATACATTTTTTTTGAAGGATGCAAACTATCTGAAGCTATAAGGGTTTTGTCAACAACAGCTTGGCGTGATAATTTTGTGATATCGATAAAAAGCACATTTCGTTTTTCAACTTCCGCTTTGATTATTACATTGTATTTACCTATCTCCCGGGTTATTTTTTTGGTATCCTTGAGCTTTGCGAAAGGCATAACACCCCAATCCGGAATTGATACTACAAAAACTTTGGACGCATCATTCCCGGCGAACGAGATACTTTTTTCTAGCAGTACTACAAATTGTTTTCTGAATTGGTTTATATCTAAATCCCTGTATTGATTGTTAACACCTATCAGTAGTGAAACCAAATCGTATTCAGCGTTTAAGCCGGCAGATTGTATTTCTAAGAGTAACTTTTCAGTGGTCCAACCTGCACCGGCATCTATTTTGGGGCCTTTTACC
>JABDKZ010000376.1 GCA_013001935.1 Maribacter sp. | reverse complement strand
TCACGCAAAGTAATGGAGTTGGATACAAGAGGTAGCCATTTTTATTTGGCCATGTATTGGGCAGAGGCACTTGCGAACCAGAATGAAGATCAGGATTTAAGGACTATATTTTCTAAAGTAGCTTCTAGTTTAAAAGAACAAGAGTCAAAAATCATTGATGAACTCAAAAATGCCCAGGGGGTTTCCCAAAATATTGGAGGATATTATAAGCCTAATTCCGAACTTGCAGCAAAAGCCATGCGGCCTAGTCAGACCTTAAATGGCATTTTAGCCAATATCTAATCAATCAAACTATAAGCTACAAACCACTGTCCAAGGGCGGTGGTTTTTTTGTTCTAAATATTTGTTAACATACTACAGAACTCCTTGTATTCTTTATACATTTACCCGAAAATGCCTTAATGACCAAGCAAATATTCCTAATATTTTCATTCCTTTTAATCAATACATTTTACGTTTTTTCACAGCAGCGATACACTTTGAGCGGTACTGTTGTTGAGGCGTCAAGTAATGAAACAATGATAGGGGTTACCATTGCTATACCCGAACTTAAAACAGGGGTTACAACCAATGAATATGGGTTTTATTCAATTACCTTGCCAGCAGGTGTTTATGAATTACAAGTAGATTATTTGGGTTTTCAAGATCAAACGCGAAAAATTTCACTTTCTGCAAATACCAGAGTGAATTTCTTAATGGTAGAACAAACCGAACAATTGGATGAGGTTATTGTCACAGATACCAGGAAGAAAATTGAAATCAGCAAACCACAAATGAGTGTAAACACCATGCAGGCTGCGACCATAAAGAAAATTCCAGTTGTTTTTGGCGAAGCTGATGTCATAAAATCCTTGGTATTATTGCCCGGGGTAACGAATGCTGGTGAGGGTTCTTCAGGATTCAATGTTCGTGGTGGTGCAGCCGATCAAAATTTAATATTACTTGATGAAGCTACCATTTTCAACTCTTCGCACTTATTCGGGTTCTTTTCAGTGTTTAATCCTGATGCCATAAAAGACGTGAAATTATATAAAGGAGGTATTCCCTCGCGCTATGGTGGACGTGTATCCTCGGTTTTGGATATTTTCCAAAAAGAAGGAAATAGTAAAAAATATAAATTCAATGGAGGTATTGGAGCCGTTGCCAGTAGGCTTCTTGTTGAAGGACCAATTGTTAAGGACAAGGCCGCTTTTCTTATAGGGGGCCGCGCTTCCTACGCACATCTTTTCCTGCCCTTTATCGATATAGAAAACCGCGCGTATTTTTATGACTTGAATACCAAAATCAACTTTAAACTTAATGATCGAAATAATGTATTCCTTTCAGGTTATTTTGGAAGGGATGTTTTCAGTATAAGTGATAGTTTTGAAAACACCTATGGCAATACCGTAGGCAATTTTAGGTGGAATCATCTTTTTTCGGACAAACTATTTTCTAACCTATCATTGATTTATTCCGATTATTATTACGGCTTAAAACTTGATTTTGTAGGTTTTAATTGGAATTCGGGTATTCAAAATTTCAATGTCAAATACGACTTAAAACATTACGTAAAAGATAATCTTCAAATTAATTATGGACTAAACAATATCTATTATCAATTTAACCCTGGGAAAATTGAACCGAGCAACAGTGATTCTGGTATTTTAGAAGAACAATTAATCCAGAAGTATGCCAATGAGTTTGCAGCCTATATTGACTTTGAACACGAAATCAACGATAAACTAAGCTTTCAATACGGACTTCGATTTAGTTACTTTACCCGTCTGGGGCAAGACGAACTGAATGTTTACGAAAATGACCAGCCCGTGATCTTTAATCCATTTACTTTGACCTATCAGGGGGCAGATCCTATTGCCACCATTAATCCCGGTAGGGATAACCCCTTAATTAGTTTCGCAAATTTAGAGCCAAGGGTTTCCTTGGCCTATACATTGAACCCCGAAAGCTCAATAAAGGCAAGTTATACCCGTCTTACACAGTACCTTCATTTATTATCGAATACCAGCTCCCCCACTCCCTTGGATGTTTGGACCCCCAGTGGGCCATGGGTGAAACCACAACTCCTTGATCAATATGCCTTTGGGTACTTTAAAAATATCAATGAAGGTGATTATTCTTTTGAAACTGAATTATTCTATAAAGACATACAAAATAGAATCGATTATATCGACGGGGCTAATCTAATTGCCAATAACGCCATAGAACAAGTAATTCTAAATGGCCAGGCAAGGGCTTATGGTCTAGAATTTCTCTTACGCAAGAATGAAGGTAGGTTTCAAGGATGGCTGGCCTATACCTTGTCAAAATCCGAACAGCGTACCCCAGGAAGGGCGCCAAAAACAGATAATGGTAGATCTAATATTGAAACAGGCATAAATCTGGGCGAATGGTATAATACCCCCTATGATAAACCTCATGATATATCACTTTTTGGCAGCTATGAATTAGATGACAAGTGGGCATTTAATGCAAATTTTGTGTATCAAACCGGGCAACCAACAAATTACCCTATAGGCCAATTTGAATTCGAAGGATTAATAGTGCCCTATTACGGACTCCGAAATAAACAACGATTACCTGACTATCATCGAATAGATATCAGTGCGACGCTTACCCCTAAGAAAAATGCAACTAGGGAATGGAAATC
>JABDKZ010000369.1 GCA_013001935.1 Maribacter sp. | reverse complement strand
CAGCTTTGGGAGCACTTTTACCAAGCGGTTGTTCTTGTTGTTTACTACAAACACGATTTTCATTCCCAAAAGGTAGCGCATTCTTAAGGTAATGACAACGACAAAGCGAAATAGGCTGCTAACACCTCTTTTTAAAACTACCACAAGGGGTTTTATAGGTACTACCTATAAGGCCATGTTCAATATAGGTATTTATCTACACCGAAAACTCAATTTTAATCAAATAGAAAAAAAGATATAGTTCGTTTGATACGGGTAAGAGAAAGGATTTTGAGAATGGTACATAGGGTTTGGAATATAGAACGATTTAGTTCAACTTCCCGGACACAACCTTTTGCATATAGTCTAGTTCGTTCAAGGCTTTTTGTGTAAAATCAAAAAGACTTAGGCAACGATCATGATTTTGGTTTTCATAAGTCACCTTGTAATAAATATTGTTGTTTAAGAAATCTGTTAAAGCACGTAAACCATGAATAAAAGGCATAAAAACAGCACCCAAGGGCAAAGAATCTACTTCTTCTTGGGTTAACAAGGAACCATTAGATGCCATCCCATCAACAAAGGCCTCAAACAATTTTTTTTCAAAGGTTATTTTATCCAGTTCCTTTTCATCTTCTAGCGCCGTATTAACAATGGTTCGCACAGCATCTCCAAAATCATAATAAAAATATCCCTTCATAATCGTATCAAGGTCAATAAGGCAGAGCGCTTTATCAGTTCCTGTTGAGAAAAGAATATTATTGAGTTTGGTATCATTATGACAAATTCGAACAGGTAATTCCGCTTGGTTCAAAACCTTTAATTCCGCTAAGATTTTTTCCGCGAAAAGTAGTGCTTCACTCGCAACTTCCAAATGCGTTATATCGGCATTAGCCTTGGCTAATCTGAACTGTTTTTCCCGTAATTCAAGGTTATGAAAGTTTGGTATGGTATCTACAAAATCACCTTGATGAACCCCTTCCATTAATTGATGGAACTTACCTATGATCCGACCAGCTTCAAAGGCAATATTCACATCCTTGGTCGTGTTATGGGTAGTGGTATTGTCAATATAGGACATTAACCTCCAATACCCCTTTTCGTTCTCATAATAGGTTAGGCCATCCGTGGTTTTTATCAATTCGATTTTTCTATAATGCTCATCATCCAATTTAATCAGTGCACTATTTATATTGGCCATAATGCCATTTATATCACTAAAAACATGATGGTTTATTCGTTGTAGTATATAAATGGGCTGTTCCTCTTTCAGAACCATATAGGTATCATTTATATACCCATTGTTTATGGTCTCAATGTCATACCTTTTTTCGGCAACACAAAAGTGTTGTAGAATAGTACTGATTGTATCGTTATTTTGACTACCCATCTATTTTAATGGGCTAGTTCCACAATGGGGAAGGATAACCGCCTTTATCTGTGGTTTCCTGTAATTGCGAGACGGCCATTTCCCTATCGCTAGCATAGGTGACGCCAAACCACTTACCGCCTGATGGAACCACCTTTACCACTACTTCGTTGCGCTGCACCATTTCCTGAATTACAAACGGTATGTAAATCTCACCTTTCTCTAAATTTTCGCCTTTTTGAAGGAATGTTCTTAGATCTTGTTCTATAGCCTTGAAAATGGTAGGTCTGCAGATCCAATAGTTCATGCTTACCAATTCATCGCCATTAAATTTGGCACCAGATTCCAAATCCACGACATGATTGCCCTCTTGTGTGAGCTGTGTACGTTCAACGACCGAAAGTAAGGTGTTTTCTTCATTGGCCTCACAGACTCCCCTGGAAACAGACCCATGATCCGAAAGCGTATCCTTTAAAGTGTATCCTACAAGTCCGTATGCGTCTTTATATTCCTCATCCTTTATGAACTTGGCCGCATTCTTGAATGCACCTTTGCCGTAGTAATCATCTGCATTCAGTACCACAAAGGGGTTGTTTATCAAATTTCGTGCGGTCCATACTGCATGGGCCGTGCCCCATGGTTTTACACGCTCCCCGGCATAGCTGCAACCTTCGGGAATGTCCATTAACTCTTGCGCAATGACGTCTAGTTTAATTGTATTAGGTAATCTAGCGGATAAATGATCTCTTAAAAAGGCCACATTATCTTTTTTTGTAATTGCCACAACATGGTCAAATTCATTTTCTAGGGCATCAAAAATGCTGAATTCCATTAAAAATTCTTCGTTCGGACCTAGTCCATCAAACTGTTTTAACTTTCCATATCGGCTTCCACTTCCGGCAGCCATTAGTAATAATGTCATATGCTTGGTGATTTAATGGGGCAAAAATAAGTCATTTAACCTCAAATTGCTGATAAATTTTTAGGTATATGCCATCTTATGAATATGGCGGGATATTATTTTTAACTTGTTTTGAAAAAGTTTTAAACGGCCTATTTACATAGGCTAGCCAGTTTAACCTGACAATTGTCATATTATACAAGTACTAACAATTGTATGTTTGTAAGTAGAGAAAGTATACCCATGAGTGAACTTGTGCAGAAGTATAATATTCCAGGACCTAGATATACTAGCTATCCAACAGTGCCCTATTGGAATATGGATACTTTCTCTGGCCATAAATGGAAAAACTCGCTAAAACAAAGTTTTGATGAGAGTAATGAACGAGAGGGGATAAGTCTTTATATACATTTACCTTATTGTGAGCATATGTGTACCTTTTGCGGTTGCCATAAGCGCATTACCAAGCAGCACAATGTTGAAATTCCATATATAAATTCCGTTTTAAAGGAATGGAAGTTGTATTGTAATCTTTTTGGATCAAAACCAAAAATTAAAGAATTGCACTTAGGGGGTGGCACCCCTACATTTTTCTCTCCAGAAAACCTGAAAATCCTTATTAACGGAATTTTTATGTCCGCTGAAAAAGCAATGGACCACGAATTCAGCTTTGAAGGTCATCCGAACAATACAACAAAAGAGCACTTGCAGGCCTTGTTTGATGTTGGTTTCAGAAGGGTAAGCTATGGTGTACAAGATTATAATGAAAAGGTTCAAAAAGCCATTCATAGGGTTCAACCTTTTGAAAATGTAGTAAAGGTTAGTAGAATAGCGCGGGAAATTGGCTATACCTCTATCGGATATGATCTTATATTTGGGCTACCTCATCAAACTTTAGAGCACGTAGAACATACCATTCTCAAGACCAAGTCGCTCATGCCAGATAGATTGGCTTTTTATAGTTATGCCCATGTGCCTTGGTTAAAGGGT
>JABDKZ010000356.1 GCA_013001935.1 Maribacter sp. | reverse complement strand
AGGCTCTAAAAAGCATATCCTTTTTCCATTTGGGTTTTATCGCGAATTGTGCTCTAGGGCTAAATATGGTTTGTGCAGTCTTTTCAATCCCTTGTCCGTTAACTTGCCAATACTGCATTCTAATACCCAAATTGTAATATACGTCACTTCTTGTATAAGTTTTATGTTCACTGAATTGAGTATAAGCAGAGAATCTATTGGTCTTTACAAAGTTTCTCGCTGAGATTCCTTGATAGGGTACAAGGGGCGCATTAAAAGGTGTTTCAGGTTGGTTGTTTGCAAATTCAGCCAATGGGGGCCTTATGGAAAAACCAGCCGAATCAATGAACTCCGATTCCTGCAATTGATCTCGAATATCTTCGTGTGTATATTTTAAGCCCCACTCTAGATGATGATCACTTTTGGAATAGCCTCCTTTTTGCTCAATATTAAAAATAAGGGCATCCAAAGCGTTTCGAGCCCTAGTGAATTGTCCGCCAACGCCTCTTGCCGAAGTAACCTCGCCTAAATTAGGGCTTCCGAGATCGGTATCAATTTCACCCAATTCGTATCTGGCGACTACATCTGAGTATTCTTCCTCAGTGGTATGGTATATTGAAGTAATCAGTTTTAAGGTTACCGCTTCATTCAAAAAGTAATTAGCCTTAATGGCAGCCAATGCCGTAGCGTATCTATTGTTTTCGTTTCCTCCATACTGTACCAAAAGTGCTTTTGGTTCTGAAAAAGTGCCGAAATTTGTTTGCCGATTCAAGGGTTGGTTTTGATAATCATTGATTGATAGATTACCCAATAAGTCCAAGTGCAGTTTTTTGGACATCCGATAGGTGAAAAAACTTTGAATATCGGCAAATACAGGGTTAAAATTTGAATTTGTCTCTTGGCTGTTCACCAAAAGACCATTGTTTCGATAGCGTATTCCAGTAATATTTGAGAGTTTTTTGTTTTTAGAGCGGGTTTCCAAAGCCATACTTGCCCCAAGCAAACTTAAATCTAATTGGGCACCGAATGCCGTAGGGTTTTTATAGGTGATGTCTAATACCGACGAGAGTTTATCGCCATATTTTGCCTGGAAACCACCTGAAGAAAAGGCTACTTTTTGCACTAGGTCGCTGTTGACAAAACTCAAGCCTTCTTGCTGTGCAGAACGTATTAAAAAAGGGCGATATACTTCAATTTCGTTTACGTAAACCAGATTTTCATCATAATTGCCACCACGTACTGAATACTGTGTGCTTAATTCATTGTTGGACGAGACCCCGGGAAGAAGTTTCAAAACATTTTCAACTCCTGCATTGGCTCCAGGGATTTGACGTATCATTTTTGGTGAAATTATGCTGATCCCATCAACGGTTTTTTCTCCGGTTGCCGTAACAGTAATTCCATCAATTTGGGTGATTTTGGTACTCAGTATGGGATTGAATTCGTAGGTCTCATTCGTATTTAGGATCAAACCTTCCAAAACAACATCTTTATGGCTAATATGGGAAAATGTTATGCGGTTTTCTAGCTCGGCAACTACTTCCAATATGTAGAATCCTGAACTATCTGTGGTAGTGCCATTTGTTGAAGAACTGATATTAACCTCTGGCAGTGGATTGTTTTTCTCGTCCAGGACAATACCCGTAATTGTTGCCGTTTGTGCCTGTAATTGAATAACAAGGCACAGAAGTAGTGTAAGTACAACGGGCTTTAAACACTTCAAAGTTTTTATTTTCGATAAAAGGAAACCTTGTAATTACTTGTGTTCCCTACATTATCTTTAACGACAACTTTAAGTTCACATTGTTTTTTATCCAAAATCTTATCATCAAAATTATAGGTTAAAGTTTTGGTTTTGGGCTCATACTCCATTAGAATCCACTCGCCATTCAAGGTTGCAGAATAGGTGTTAATCCCGCTGAGGTCATCTGAAATCATCAAACTCAAATACCTGTAATTGGTTAGCCATTGCTTATTTTTAAAATTTTTGGTCCTTATTTTCGGCGGAATCGTATCCTTGACCAAGGTGTATGTTCCTAAATTTCTTGTTCTTGTCGTAAAGGTATTTCCCCTCTTATAGGTTGATGCGTAATTAGGTTTGAGTTTTTTGTCTAAACGGGCGATAAAAAGTTGTTTTTGTTCCGCTTCGGTATATTTTGACGCATCGAAAGTTAAGGTGAAATTTCTATGGGCAGGAACCCTATTGTTGTGAATAGTTACCGTATCATTTCCTTTTTTCAATTCAATATGAAAATTTTCGTAAAATGTATTCGCTGGAAAATAGACTTTTGCTAACCCTAAATCATAGTTATTTGGTCTTTTGGCAATCACATAATTTTCTGTTTTGGATTTTTCATTAGCCATTTTTACAGTTTGCCTTTTACCTTCCACGGGAATGACTACCTTCACTAAATTACCCTCCAGGTCTTGGATAAGTAGCTCAACCTTATATGACAAGCCTTCTTTGACAACAACTTTGCCATCGTTGATCAATTTATTGTAAATACTTAATCGGTTTCCAGGGGACTTGAAAGTCTTTTGAATACGCTGTCTATATTTACCTAAGTGGTCATAATCAATAAAAGTGTTAATATAACGGGTCTCGGTAAATGAGAAAGTCTCAAAATCATAATCAGTATAGACTTTGCCGTTTACCACTTGCCTAACTGAATAGACCCCGTTTTTATTTGCGGCAAGATCCTGCCGGTCAAAACCGATAAATCCAAAGCCAATAGTCCCTAATGCAGTTACTTTATCGGCAAGGAATGTACCGTCTTTTTGTTTCGTAAAGTTTATTTGCGATTTGGTGGTACT
>JABDKZ010000343.1 GCA_013001935.1 Maribacter sp. | reverse complement strand
CTTAAGTATAGAGGAAAGTGCCAACAAAAACCTTCCCATTGTGAAGGCAATAATAGACGAAGCTCATAAAAATAATTTAAAAGTAGCAGTACACGCTACCCAAAGGATTACAGCGCAATTGGCGGTTGAAAATGGTGCTGATTATTTAGTGCATAGTGTAGATGATGAAATTTTAAAAGATGATTTTGTTCAACTAATAAAGAAAAGCAAAACAGTACTTTGTCCAACATTAATTGTTCATAGTGGATATTTAAATACATTCGGTCAAAAAATAAATTTAAGTAGTTACGAATTACAAAAAGCAGACCCCTACCAATTAGGGTCATTGTTAGACTTAAAACATTTATCTGACACCCTCTTGATTAAGAATTACAAGAAATATGCTAACTCTCAAAAAAGTGTTTCGAGCTTAAAAAAGGCTGATTCTATTAGTATGCTTAATCTCAAAATACTATCTGATGCAGGCGTTTTAATTGTTACTGGCACTGATGCTGGAAATATTGGAACTTTACACACTTCATCCTATTTAACAGAGTTAAAAGCAATGCAAAAAAGCGGTATGAGTAATTGGAATATTATTCAAGCTTCAACTATAAATGGCGCAAAAGTTTTTGACAAGGAAAGTGAATTTGGCACAGTCGATATTGGTAAAAAAGCAAATCTTGTTTTATTAGATGCAAATCCGATTGAAGACATTGAAAACGTTACCAAAATAAATACCATTTTCAATAAAGGAGCCATCTATACACCTGATGCACTTATTAAAGACTCTCCAACTGATTTAGCGCAAAGACAATTAAACGCATATAATCTTAGAAACATTAATGCATTTTTAGAACCATATGCCGATGATGTTGAAATTTATTCACATCCTGACAAACTACTTTATAAAGGAAAGGAAACAATGAGAAAACGGTACTCAGAAATGTTTGATAAAACGCCAAATCTGCATTGTGAGCTCAAAGAGAGAATTGTACAAGGTAATATTGTTATAGATAAAGAACGTGTTCAATTTGGAAACCAAATAATCGAGGCAGTGGCCATTTATCACATTGAAAACAATAAGATTAAAAAGGTGTATTTTATTCAGTAAACAATAAGAATGAATATAAAAAAGCCAGCACCTAACACGGTGTATAAGTAATAAAGTGAGAATTATAATAGAAACAGAAAGGTTATTACTAAGAGAAATCACTCTTGATGATAAAGAGGCACTATTTAAGTTGCATTCTAATACAGTGGTACAAAAGTATACGGGCGAACCTGTGGTCAAATCTATAGAAGAAATAAAAAAGGCCATAGAGACAAGAATTATTGACTATAAAAAATATGGATTTGGTAGATGGGCTACCATATTAAAAAGTGGAAAGCAATTTATCGGTTGGGCGGGATTGGCATATCTGCCAGAATTTGATGAAATTGACCTTGGTTATAGATTCTTGCCTGAATATTGGGGATTAGGTATAGCAACGGAGGCATCCCGTGCAATTTTAAATTATGGATTTGATTCGCTCAAATTAAAGAAGATAGTTGCAATTGCAATGAAAGAAAATAAAGCATCGATCAGAGTGATGGAAAAAGTTGGAATGGAATTCGATAAATGTGCCCCCTATGAACTTGGAAGCAGAGATGCGCTCTGGTATTCGTGCGACATAAAGCTAATAACAAAGAATAAATCGCATTAAATCGCGCTGTATTCAAGCCGTTGACATGCATTAAATCTCCCCATTACAATTAAGATTGAATAAACATCATATTTCTCAATTACGTACGACACGAATAGAAGGCTTATATTAAGTTTAATCGGAATCAGTCCTTTGGCTCTGATTTCCTTAAAAATTCCAACAAATAATGACCCTATTTTAGATATCCTTATTAAAAGATGGAAAAAGTCAAAAGAGTATACCTTAGCCGTATTCGAGGCTATGCCAGAAGATGATATTGAATATAGACCATCAAACGAACAGTTGAGTTTTGTACAGCACTTTATGCATCTTAGCTTAGTTAATAATTTTTACATGGGAATATTAACTGATTCCAAAACCTACAAAGATTTTTATGCTCTTATAGAAGCCGATTTCCTAGTATCACGGCCTGATGAAATAAACCTCTTTCAACCGGACTATTTAGAGAAAAGGGGTTCAAATACCAATAAAGACCTAGTTTCAAAATATGTAGCTGATACTTTTGATTATGTAATCTCAAGTTTAGATAAAATAAATGATGAAATTCTGACAAAAGGTATACATAAGGAAAAACCTGAGTTTTTATCGGGCCATACCAACTTAGATCTTATTCTACGTGGAGAGAGTCACACAGCCCATCATAGAGCTCAGGCCATTGCATATTTACGAATGAATGGGATAAGACCCCCAGGATATACCAGTAACAATAAACTATGAGATAAACATTCGAATACTTTTGGCTTTGGACGGTGGGCACCGTTCAAAAAGGAAATAATTAACGCAAAACAACAACGTTTATAGTCAATCGCGGCCAAGGCTTGGTTTAAATTGCTAACTTAGTATACACAAATTTAGCCCGCTTAGGGCGAAGCTCTAATTGCCCCTGACATACCGAAATCCTAGCAGTCATGGTGCTGTTCCATTCTATAGAACCTAACTTGGAGGTAAGTGAATTTAAAAAAATATATAGCGGAGCTTAAAAGGCGAAATGTCTTTAAATCGGCAATAACCTATTTAATAATGGCATGGCTAATTGCCCAGGTTTTCGATATTGTTCTTCCCACTTTCAATGCCCCACCTCATTTTATGAAAGCATTGATTTTAGTATTGATAATCGGCTTTCCGATCAGTTTGATTTTTGCTTGGAAATATGAATTCTCTCTTAAAGGGATTAAAAAGACCAAAACTGTTGAAACAAACACCCCCGTTACACCTCCAACAAATCAACTTAACAACCCTGACAATAAAAAACTAGCAGTATTGCCTTTTCAAAACCTAAGCTCGAACAATGACAGCAATTATTTTAGTGATGGATTAACTGAAGAAATAATCATCCGATTGTCCAGAATCAAGGAGCTTAATATTGTTTCACGCCGTACATCGATGCGGTATAGGGATACGCAATTGGATAATGCAGCACTGGGCCACGAATTGAATGCGAGATATCTCTTACATGGAACAGTGCGCAAGCATAATAACGATTTAAGAATATCAACAGAATTAATCGATTGCAAAAAGGACTCTGAACTTTGGGCTGAGATTTACGTAGGAAAGACGGTAGATGTTTTTGGTATTCAGGAAAAAGTGTCAAAAAAAATTGTAGCATCATTACAATTAAAGCTTACACCCAATGAAGAAGTGGCTTTGGGAAATAGGGCAACATTAAACAGCGAGGCTCATGATGCGAACTTAAGAGCTCGTGAGTATTTATTAAGATACACGAAGAGCTATCTTCTTTTAGCTATAGAACTTTTTCAAACGGCAATAGATTTGGATCCAGATTATGCCGCAGCTTATGCCGGTATGAGTGAGGCTTGTGCCTTATTGTATGAAACACATGACAGAAATTCATCGTGGCTTGAGAAGGCCGAAGAATCATCGTTGAAAGCGCTGATTTATGATCCTAACTCATCGGAAGCCTATAGTGCCCTTGGACTAGTTTATTACAACAAAAAATTATTAGACGATGCATTAATAGCTGTACAAAAGGCCATTTCATTTGACCCCGACAATTTTTTTGCCTATTGGATAAGGGGCCGACTCTATAGAATGATGGACAGGGACTCTGAAGCTATAATTGACTACAATAAAGTGTTAGATCTTAATGATGATTTCCACTCTGCTTATGGTGATTTACAGATGGCCTATGAAAAACTAAAAGACAAAGAAGGTCTACAGCAAACCATTAATAAGGCAGCATTGTTTTACCCCACTTATTTGTTACGAAATCCTGATGATGCCCGCGCACATCAATTTTTTGCTTTTACATTGAAGAGGTTGGGCCGTTTGGAAGAAGCCAAAAAAGAAATGGCCAAAGGGATCAAACTAAACCCGAATGACCTGATTATTATCTACAATGCCGCCTGTTTTTATGCCTTAATAGGTGATAAGAAAGCTTCAATTGATAATCTTAAAATAGCAATAACAAATGGGTTCGGTAATTATGAATATATCAAGCATGACCCCGATCTATTTACCTTAAAAGATGAGCCGGAATTCATTGCACTAATTCAAGGTAAATAATATTGAAAATAAGGCCAATAAGTGATTTCATTATAAGTCAGATAAAGAAGAAAAATGAGAGCAGCAATTTATGAAACATTTCAAGGGCGTATAACGATTCAGAATGTAGAAGACCCTACGCCTAATGAGGACGGAGTAATCATAGCAGTTAAAGCCACTGGCTTGTGTCGTAGTGATTGGCATGGCTGGATGGGGCATGACCCGGATATTGAATTGCCCCATGTCCCCGGACATGAATTTGCGGGCACCATAGCGGCCAAGGGGAAAAATGTCAAAAAATTTGAAATTGGCGATAGGGTTACGGCTCCTTTTGTTTGCGGATGTGGCGGTTGTAGACAATGTTTGTCAGGCAATCATCAAGTATGCGACCATCAATCACAACCTGGTTTTACGCATTGGGGTTCCTTTGCCCAATACGTTGCCCTGGATTATGCTGATATTAACCTGGTAAAACTACCTGAAGAAATTAGTTTTGTAACAGCTGCGCCTTTGGGCTGCCGCTTTATTACTGCGTTCAGGGCTATTGCTTTCCAAGGAAAAGTTTCAGGTGGCCAGTATGTGGCGATTTATGGGTGTGGCGGTTTAGGTTTATCTGCAGTAATGATAGCCCATGCATTGGGCGCTCAGGTTATAGCGATTGATATCAATGATGAAACTTTGGGTTTTGCAAAAGAATTAGGAGCTATTGCAACCATAAATGCAGCGGGAAATACACATATCTTGGAAGAGATAAAAACCATAAGTCATGGGGGCGTTCATGTTTCTGTTGATGCACTTGGAAGTGCAGACACTTGTTATAATTCGATTGCAAGCTTAAGGAAACGGGGCAAACACATTCAGGTTGGACTGATGACGGGTAATCATAAGCATCCAAAAATTCCAATAGATAAGATTTTATCAGATGAACTGGAGATCATAGGAAGTCATGGAATGCAAGCTTATAAGTATCCCAACATACTGGAGATGATTAAAAATGGAAAACTGCAACCCGAAAAACTAATTGATCGGACTATTTCACTTAAAGATTCGACCAATGCCTTACCAAAAATTGATAAATTTGGCCATAAAGGTGTTTTGGTTATTGATTCGTTTTAATATTTCAACCTCATAGGCAAGATTATTTTGAGCATATTTAACTAAACGTATCAATTAAAAATAACCCCCCTTATTCCACCACAAATGATTCGCGTATTGATATAGGTTTACCATAACTGGTAAAGCCCTCCAATACAATTTCATATTCACCGGGAACATCAGATGAATAAAATTCAAAAACTTCCTCCCCATCCTGCATTGAAATTTGAGGTTCCCAAAGCAATTGATATCTAAAATCAGGAACCCGATCGGTTT
>JABDKZ010000328.1 GCA_013001935.1 Maribacter sp. | reverse complement strand
TTCAGAAATGCCCTCTTTCCTAACCTAAAAGCGTCCATGTATTGTAAAGGTTGGGATTGGGGGCATTGTTTTTTTAGTTTTTAATATTCAGGAGGATACTTCAGGTCTTTTAAACACAAAATTAGTATTGTTTTTTATTTCTTCCTTGGCCGCATTATAACCAATATCAAATACGGTGTCCATATCCTTCATAGAGAAGGTACTAAAGTTATTCAGTCCTTTTGGGCATATTACCATATCACACTCAGGAAATTTTGATATAAATTCGTTTGCTGTTCTTATTTTATAGGCACGTTCCAACACATTATAGGAATATTTCATGTCCTCTATTTTTACCTTTCCGAATGGGTTTACATATATCCCAATAATTTGATCACAGTGCGGTTTAATAAGGTCAACGGGGAAATTGTTCAATGTTCCCCCATCTATATAGTATTCGTCTTTGATTTTAACCGGTGTGAATATCCCTGGAAATGCAGCGGAAGCCAAAATGGGTCTAATTAACTCTCCTTCATTGAATATCTTTAATGTACCATCTAAAATATTGGTTGCTGTTATAAAAAGCGGCTTCTGTAAAGCGCTGAAATCATCCTTGACCAATAATTCCATAAAACTATCATACAACTTTTCAGTATCTATTAAACCAGGTTTGTTTCGGGCAAATTTATTTATTCTAAATATCTCAACCCGCTTAAAAAAATCCAATATCTCTTTCCAAGTATTGCCATTTGCATACAATGCCCCAACGATGGCACCTGCACTGGTTCCTGCAATATGTGTTGGGAATATGCCGTGCTCTTCCAAAGCCTTAATCGCCCCTATGTGGGCAATTCCCCGAACTCCTCCCCCCGATAAGGCCAAACCAATATTCATAGTTATCAATTTAATCTAAATCTAAGGGATATAAACGATATTAAGTGTGACAAATGTCATAAACTAGTATTGATTGCGGAATTATATGATTTTGGTCATTTTTTGATCAATGAAAGCAATCTATATTTGATAAATTAAGGGATATCCGTTTCTTGATTTTTTAATACAGCAATACCATTGAATATGGCAGATATAGTACAGGAAAATGACCTCTTCAAAAGTATATTCGAATCTGCAGTTGAAGGTATACTAGTAGTAGATCCAAACGGTATTTTATTAAGTGCGAATCCCGCAGCAGAGCTTATTTTCGATTATGAACCAGGAGAACTTATCAACCAAAAACTGGAAATCCTCATCCCTGAAAATTTGATAGAAAACCATTTAAGTCAAAGGGATAATTCAACTAAAAATCAAATACCCCGCCCTAAGGAACTAAATCTGGACCTATTCGGCTTAAAAAAGAACGGTTCCAAATTCCCTGTAAAAGTAAGTCTTAGGCCCACAATCATAGAGGGCAAACAAATTACCAATGTGTTTGTTTCTGATGCTTCCGAACTTAAGACATTTGAGCAAGAATTAAAGTCAAAAGATGCAAAAGATAGAGCCCTTTTAGAAGCTATCCCTGATATGATTGTCATTCAAAATTATGCAGGGGATATCATCGATATCCATAAACCTGAACAAATTTATGTGCCGGAGCATATTGGATTCCAACTACCAAAAGAGGAGCTTATTGGAAAAAATATTTCGGAATTAGTCCCGCCTGAAATGTCCAAGAAAATACTAAAAGCGCACGATGAAGCGATAAAAACGAATGAGATTCAAATTAGGGAATACAGTTTAGAGGGAACGAATGGAATCATCTATTTTGAAGCTAGGACCGCACGCCTTAACAACCATAATTTATTGACCATTATTAGGGATATTACCGAACGGAAAAGAGTCATTCAAGAACTAAAGGAAAGTGAGGCGAAAACTAGTGCGATTATAAATGCGCTGCCTGATACAATAATTATACATGATACAGAGGGGAATTTTTTAGAAATACAGGAATCTGAACTGATATCATCTTTATTTGATAGAGAAAAGGTCATCGGGAAAAATCTAAAGGACATTTACCCCATTGAATTGAGCACCAAGATTATAAACGTATTAAAAAAAGCACATGAAACCCAATCGCTTCAAGTTATAGAAGCTCCTATGCCCGGAAAGGATAGGATAGTATACTGCGAGGGAAGAGTGATACCTTTTGAAGACAATAAATTGATTGCGGTGATTCGTGATATCACCCAAACCAAAGCCGTAAGGGATGTATTGTATGTCCGCAACAGGGCCTTGGAAGCAGCAGGTAACGGAATAGTTATCGCAGATGCAACGCTTCCGGATAATCCTATCATGTATGTCAACGATGCTTTTTCACAAATTACGGGTTATGGCATAAGTGAGGTTTTAGGTAAAAACTGTCGTTTTTTGCAAAATGGTGATCGTGATCAAAAAGCAATCCAAATAATTCGAACAGCACTAAAAGAAGGGCAGCCCTGTAATGTGGAGCTTCGTAATTATAGAAAAGACGGCGCCTTGTTTTGGAATGAGTTAACCATCACCCCATTGTATAATGATCAGGGTTCTTTAACCCATTTTATTGGTGTGCAAAGCGATGTGACAGAACGAAAAAAAGCGGAAATCTTAAAGGATCGAATACAAAAGACACTGGAAATGATTGCCCAGCACTGGCCCCTTGATTTTATTGGTGATACCATTGTAGAAACCGTTGAGCAGCATATTGAAGATTGTTTGGCTTCGATTTTATTTTTGGATCAGGAAAAGCAAACTTTGCACAACCTCTCAGCACCCAATGTACCGAAC
>JABDKZ010000327.1 GCA_013001935.1 Maribacter sp. | reverse complement strand
AAGGAAACCTTGTCGAAGTTGGCGGTTTCTAAGGACCAGTACAAACCCACTGTATCACTCTCAACCAAAAAAACCAAAAATGGGATTACAATTAGTGTTAAGGACAATGGCAACGGTATACCGGATGAGGTAAAGGAAAAAATCTTCCAGCCCTTTTTTACCACAAAACCCACCGGGCAGGGTACCGGCCTAGGTCTGAGCATGAGTTATGATATTGTGACCAAAGGACATGGGGGTAACTTAGACCTGGAATCCCAAGCAGGCAAAGGAACAACTTTCACTATTTCTTTGCCAAATTCATAAAACAGTTAACAATATGGACACCACAAAAGAAAACAAACATATCTAATCAATTACACTATGAGAATATTAGTAGTAGACGACGAACGGGACGTACAATTGCTATTTCAGCAACGGTTCCGAAAAGAAATCCGGAATAACGAATTAAACTTTGCCTTTGCCTTTTCAGGGGAAGAGGCACTGACCTATTTAGGGAAACACAGTCAAGAAGCAGTGCTCATCTTGTCAGATATTAACATGCCGGGGATGAGTGGGTTGGAATTGCTGGAACAAATAAAGAAGAATTTTCTAAAACCGCCACCGGTAGTTATGATGATCACGGCTTATGGAGATAAGGAAAACTATGATACCGCCATGAAACTGGGCGCAGATGATTTTCTCACCAAACCGGTAGAATTTGGTATCTTAAAGGAAAAATTAAAAACATTACTGTAATGGCTAAAATATTGGTGGTCGATGATGAGACCGATTTAGAAGTCCTCATCAAACAAAAATTCAGGAAACAGATACGGCAAAATGAATACGAGTTTGTCTTTGCCATCAATGGATTAGACGCCCTGGAGAAGCTGAACACAAATCCCAACATGGATCTGGTCCTGAGTGACATCAATATGCCCGAAATGGATGGGTTGACCTTACTTACAAAACTTAGCGAATTAAATCCACTGCTAAAATCGGTGATGGTTTCCGCCTATGGCGATATGGACAATATTCGTACCGCGATGAACCGGGGGGCTTTCGATTTTATCACCAAACCGATCAATTTTGAAGATCTTACCATTACTATGGAAAAGACCTTAAAACACGCACGTCAACTAAAGGACACCCTGCAAGCCATCAAAGAAAACAATATTTTAAAGATGTACGTAGACGAAAACGTACTCAACTTTATGGGTAGTCAGGAATACGAATCCACCATCATGGCCAATGAAAGTATTGAGGCCACGGTGATGTTTATAGATGTATGTGGATTTACTGCCATAAGTGAAAATACCTCGCCAGATGTGGTGGTACAAATGCTCAATACCTATTTTGATGTGATGGTGAAAGAGATTATTGCCCAAGAAGGGCATATCGACAAATTTATTGGCGATGCCGTCATGGCCGTATTTCGAGGGGATTATCACTTAGATCGCGCCATCGATGCAGCCTTGGCCGTACGGAATCAAATCAACAACTTACCTGAAGTGAAAGGAACCCAGCACTATAAGCCAAAAGTTTCCATTGGCATCAAAAGCGGTGAAATGATCTCTGGTAATATAGGTTCTTCCAGTCTAAAACGATTGGATTATACGGTCATAGGTGATACTGTGAATATTGCCGCCCGACTACAGGATGCGGCTAAGGAAAATCAAATTCTTATTACAGAATATTGCTATGAACAGGTGAAAGAAGCTTTTCAATGCAAGAAAATTGGTGGCATTGACTTGAAAAACAAGGCAAAACCCCTTATGACTTACGAAGTAATCGAATAAAATTAACGATAATGCAATCGTTTGTAATTTAAATACCTTACTCAGTTATGATCGCAAAGCTTGGGGAAAAATTCACCAACCTGTTTTTAAGATATCTGCCCAATGCGTTTGTTTTTGCCTTAGTTCTTACCTTATTAGTGGCCTTAAGCGCCTTTTTTTGGATAGATGCATCAGCCATTAGGATAATTACATCGTGGTACAATGGTTTTTTTGACTTGTTAGGCTTTGCCATGCAGATTGTATTGATAATCATAACAGGATTCAGTATCGCACTTTCACCCATTGTAAAAAAAGGAATAGACTATATAGCTCGTTATATAAATAAGCCAGGGCAAGTTTATGTACTTGTAGTACTTTCAGGCATACTTCTGTGTTTGGTAAGCTTCGGTTGGTTGGTGATTACTTGTGTCTTGGCCCGGGAATTGGGAAAACGGGTTAAAGGGGTAAATTATCCTTTTCTGATTGCTTGTGTTTATTTTTCGCTTAATAGTTGGGTTTTGGGGACGTCAAGCTCAATTCCATTATTACTGAATACCGAAAATAATTTTTTGATCGAAGCGGATTTATTACCAAGTGTAATACCTACCTCATTTACTTTGGGATCTTCCCTAAACATTGCCATGATGGCATTGATAGTAATCGGTGCTCCCTTACTAATGTATCTTTTACGGCCAAAAACTGTTGAAAATAAGGAATATGTTGATTTGCTGATTTCAAATGAAGCTTCTGAATCGGTTACTATTAAAGAAGAAGCCTCAAATTTAAAATTGCCTTTTAAATCTTGGTCAGACAGCTTGAACAATAGCCATATACTTCAACTGATAATTGTATTTATGGGATTTACCTATATCATCTTTCATTTTAGTTCAAAAGGACTTGACTTGAATTTTAATATCATGATCTTCATTTTTATAATAGTAGGTATGCTGTTACACCAAACACCCATGCATTATGTTATTTCAATGAAGCGGGCAAGTAGTAATATTTCAGGGATATTATTTCAATATCCTTTCTATGCCGGTATCATGGGTATTATGCTGTACACCGGACTAGGAGAGCGGCTGGGGCAAATATTGGCTTCTACGGCAACCATAGATTCCTATCCTTTTTTCGCTTATGTAACCGGTGGGTTTGTGAATTTTGCAATACCCTCTGCTGGTGGGGAGTTTGCCGTAGTTGGGCCAAGTATTATAAATGCGGTAAAGGAAATTGGGGCAGGACTACCAGAATCGGAAATAACGAGCATGATCTCTAGGGCATCATTAGCAGTAGCCTATGGCGAAAGTTTAAGCAATATGTTACAACCATTTTATTTGTTGATACTCATGCCTATCATGGGCGCAGGAACCCGATTACAAGCACGTGATATTATGGGTTATTTGGTCATCCCTTTCTTAACCTTTTTCATTTTACAGGCAATTCTGGTGGTTTGGATGCCCATTTAAACATCCCTATAAAATGTTAATCCATTTTTAAAAGGATCATAAAAGGCAAATTCCCTTGTACCCCAAGCTGTTTCCCTTAAAAGTGTATGGGCATGAAAGACATCCTTTTCTGAAAATTCTTCATATAAGGCATCTATATTCTGAGTCACGATCCGTAACATAGGTCTTTCAATATCTTTCTCCCATTCAACCGCATCATGCCATTGTAAATGTATTTCAATACCATCACGGATTATGCCGGCATAGGAAGGCTTCTTGCTATCGTCTGCGAAGGCAATCTTAAATCCTAATCGATTCACATAAAAATCAAGAGCTTCTACAACATCTTTTACGGGTAAAACGGGATGTATTTGATGTAAATAGCCTTTCATATTTTTTCTCTGATTTTATATAATTACCTTGTGTTTAAATTACGAAAAAATAAAATTCCTCATTTGAATAAAAATATAGCTATACTCCTTTTGCTTTCAATTTTATCTTTTAATCTAACGGGGCAGGATTTAAAATTAATGTCCTATAACATTAAGTACGATAATAAAAGGGATACGGTCAATAATTGGATTGACCGTAAAGAAAGTCTGATCCGTTTAATCCGTCATTATGAACCCTCCTTTATTGGCACACAGGAAGCTTTACACCATCAGGTAAAATATATCGATAGCTGTCTTGTTGATTTCGCATTTATCGGAGTTGGAAGGGATGATGGACGACAAGCAGGGGAATACACGGCTATTCATTATGACAGTACCTTATATAAAGTACTGGACAGCAATACTTTCTGGCTTTCGGAATCACCCGAAAAGGTTTCTGTTGGTTGGGATGCGGCAATGGAACGCATTTGCACTTATGGGCTATTTGAGAATCTAAAAACTAAGGAACAATTCTATGTTTTTAATACACATTTTGATCATATAGGGGAAAAAGCACGAGAGCAATCGGCAAATCTGATACTACAGCGCATAAAAAAGATCAATAATCAAAATATAGCTGTTGTACTAATGGGTGATTTTAATCTTAGGCCCGAAGAAAAACCCATACAGCAAATAAGAAGTAAAATGAAGGATGGAAAGGACATCACCGAGCGACCTTTTTATGGCCCAGAAGGTACATTCAACGGGTTTGACCAGAATATGGCGCTTGATCATAGGATAGATTATATTTTTATTACAAAGTTTAAAGTAAAATTCTATGTTCATATTGATGACCGAATGGATAACAACAAACATATTTCGGACCATTTGCCGGTACTGATAGGTGTTGAAAAATAGTAACGAATGTATATACCCCATCATTATAAAAATGAGAATATCGATGAAGTCAAAGATTTTCTCATAAAAAACAGTTTTGGCATTTTGGTGAATCAGGTCGACGGAAAACCTTGGGCGACCCATATACCCCTAGAACTAGACATTGATGAAGATGGGAATGATATATTGATAAGCCATATTTCAAAAGTCAATCCACAATGGAAATTCTTTGAGGAAAACAGTGAGGTCTTGTGCATATTCAATGGGCCGCATAGTTATGTATCTTCCTCATGGTACAAAGAAGAAGAAGTTCCTACCTGGAACTATATTGCGGTACATGTCTACGGGCAGATTAAAATTTTAAGCGAAGAAAAGGTTTTGGCCTCAATGCATAAATTGGTAACTAAGTATGAGGCAAATTCCAAAAATCCTATTTCAGTAGCTAGTTTGTCAAAAAAGACCATGCGACAGATAAAAGGAGTCGTTGGGTTTCAAATAAAAATTACTAAAATACAAGCTGCCTATAAACTATCGCAAGGGCGTGAACATGACCATCCCAATATCATTTCGGAACTGAAAGAGCAGAGAAATCACGGGTCAAAAGAAATTGCAAGGCATATGAAAAAACTTTAAATTTATTGAAAACATGATAGATTATGTTACAAAATAAATTTTGGCAAGCCTTTTTTGCCCTTGCACCAATAATCACTCTTTTTTTAGCAATTTCATTTTATTTAGGTGCTCTGATCTATTTTTTTAGCCATATGCACGAATTGGAAAATCATGCGGATGTATCAGCTGCTGCTATTCTAGGAAATATTTCGGTTTTTATAATTTTTATTTTTATAGTCTTTTTAATAGCAATGGGAAGCTTGGTCTTCTATATTGTGCATGCCGTTCAAAATCCAAACCTTAAAGAGAATAACCTTCTTATAGTATGGATTCTTTTATTTGTTTTCATTGGTGGCATAAGCCAACTACTCTATTGGATTATTGAAATCTTAAATAAGCGAAATAATACGGTATAACTAAAATATTGATTGCGGAATACGTTGGCACCTGATTTATTTTTTTGGATATTATCCCAAATTGACATAGAAATTTGCCCTTTTTGTCATTAAAATGCCCTTTATACATTAGTAAATAG
>JABDKZ010000307.1 GCA_013001935.1 Maribacter sp. | reverse complement strand
ATTCCAGATACGCTGGTCTAAAATCATGTCCCCATTGTGAAATACAATGGGCTTCATCAATCGCAATAAGATTTACGTTCATTTGCTGTATCCTATCCCGAACAATTTCCTGTTGTAAGCGCTCAGGGGAGAGGTAAAGGAATTTGTAATTCCCAAAAAGGCAGTTATCCAATAAATTATTTACCTCTTCAAATGCTATTCCACCAGTTAAAGCTATTGCCTTTATTCCTTTTTCCTTTAAAGCATCTACCTGGTTATGAATGAGAGCAATCAATGGTGACACCACAATGCAAATACCTTCTTTTACTAGAGCCGGAATTTGAAAACAGAGTGATTTGCCGCCCCCTGTCGGCATTAAGGCCAATACATCCCTATCGGATAAAATAGTGTCAATAATATTTTTTTGGGAACCTTTGAATGATTTATAACCCCAATATTGTGCTAAAATGATATTTGGGTCTTTCTTCATCACGAAGCGTTTACTTGTTCAATAATAAACGCAATCCGTTCATTTATAGTTCCTTTGGGCACTGTGGTAACGTCGTATGCATGTTGCACATAAGAATTTTTTAAGCAGTTATGAATTTGTACTGATTCTTCGAAAGATTCATAGCGTTCCTTGTCTGTAGTATGAATTTCTTCCCAAGGGGGCATTAAAAAAATCTTATCGTACCTATGATTTTTACAGGCATTACTAAAAATAGCATCATATGTCTGCTTAAAACAATCCATATAAGCAAGGACATCCGGTATTCCACGGTCAAAAAAGACCATTTCACTGCGTGCTTTTTGGGCAGTTTTGAACTGTTCAACCCTAGCTTGTAAAATCTGTAAATTAAATTGTTTGGGATTTGAAACTGAAACAATTGGGTTAGATACTATTTTCAATTTCACTTCTTGATTCTTTTCTTCTGAAGTCATGCTACGAATGACCTCATGAAGGCAATGATATCCCTCTTTTTCGAGCTGTTCGATCACCGCTGTTTTACCCGTGCTGGGGCCTCCAGTAATAACAATTTTTTTTGCCTTCAATCGTAAATGATTATTCATGCAAAAGTAATGAATAGCTGATTATTAAAAAATTGGTATCGAACCATTATCTTTGCACTAAAATTTAGCTATGAACAAGGATAGTCCTGAAGAATTCTATAAACGATTGAAAATACAGTTGGCAGAGAGTACGAAATGGCCTTCTTTATATCTTTACAAGTTCATTGTACTCACAGATGATCAAAAAATAAGGCAAGTGCATGAAGTGTTTAATAATACCGGTGCCGTAATCGATTCAAAAAAGTCTAAGAAGGGTAAATATACCAGCCTCTCAATTACTGTGAATCTCAAAAATCCGGATGAGGTGATTGCAAAATACAAGGAGGTAGGTGAAATAGATGGTGTAATATCCTTATAAAATAGCAATTACGGTATAATTTTATTATTTTGCAGCCGTTATAGAAATACTTCCTATTACTTTTTAAGCATTAAATTTTTAGATTTGATTTTAGTAGAAAACTTAGAATATAATACTGAGCGTCCGCAGCTTATTATTCCTGAATACGGCCGTCATTTTCAGAAAATGGTGGATCATGCGGTATCGATTGAAGATCCTGTTGAACGAAATAAAGTGGCCAAATCGATTATAAGCGTCATGGGTAATTTACAGCCCCATTTAAGGGATGTTCCCGATTTTCAACATAAATTATGGGATCAATTGTTTATAATGTCCGACTTTAAGTTGGATGTGGATTCACCGTTTCCGATTACTTCCAAAGAAGTACTGCGTAAAAGACCAGAACCTCTAGGATATCCTCAGAATTACCCAAAATATCGTTTTTATGGGAATAATATAAAACGTATGATCGATGTCGCGGTTAAATGGGAAAAAGGTGACATGAGAGATGGTTTGGAATATGCGATTGCCAATCATATGAAAAAATGTTACTTAAACTGGAACAAAGATACCGTAGATGATAAAGCTATTTTCGCACATCTCCTTGAACTGAGCGATGGTGAAATTGATCTTTCCAAGAGTGGTGAAAGTCTTACAGATAGTGGGCAGTTCCTTAAAAATAGAGTAGCCAAAACACAGCGAAGTAGTTCAGGTAAGAAAAGTCAAAGAAGTAATAATCGCGGAAAAAAGCGATACTAATATTCTCAATCCTTAATGGGAACATTTAAAATTGAAGGTGGCCACAAATTGCATGGGGAAATTACTCCACAAGGCGCCAAGAATGAGGCATTGCAGATTCTCTGCGCGGTGCTATTGACAGCGGAAAAAGTTACAATAAACAATATACCCGACATCGTTGATGTTAATAAACTAATATCCTTGCTAGAGGATCTGGGGGTAAAAATCCAAAAAAAAGGCAAAGGTTCCTATACTTTTAAGGCAGACGATGTTAATTTGGATTATTTACAATCCGATAAATTCAAGAAAGACGGTAGGGGCCTAAGAGGTTCAATTATGCTTGTTGGACCGTTATTGGCGCGTTTTGGAAAGGGCTATATCCCTAAACCTGGAGGAGATAAGATTGGTCGTCGTAGATTGGATACCCATTTTGAAGGTTTTATTAATCTTGGGGCCAAGTTCCGATATAATAAAGAAGAGCATTTTTACGGTGTGGAAGCTGAAAAATTGAAGGGCACCTATATGCTACTTGATGAAGCTTCGGTAACCGGAACTGCCAATATTGTTATGGCCTCGGTCTTAGCAGAAGGAAAAACAACCATTTATAATGCTGCCTGCGAACCTTATTTACAGCAGTTATGTAAAATGTTGAACCGTATGGGAGCTAATATCTCAGGAATTGGTTCTAATATGTTGATTGTTGAAGGTGTTGATGAATTAGGAGGCACAGCGCATACCATGCTGCCCGATATGATTGAAATAGGCAGTTGGATTGGCCTTGCAGCCATGACAAAAAGTGAACTGACGGTCAAGAATGTGAGTTGGAATGATTTGGGGCAAATACCAAGCGTATTTCGAAAGTTGGGCATTACCTTGGAAAAAAGGGGAGATGATATTTTTATACCCGAGCATAAAGATGGTTATGAAATTCAAAATTTTATAGACGGCTCTATTTTGACAGTTGCTGATGCGCCTTGGCCGGGACTCACACCCGATTTATTGAGCATTATATTGGTGATGGCCACGCAAGCTAAAGGTGAAGTTCTTATTCATCAAAAAATGTTCGAGAGTCGCTTGTTCTTTGTTGATAAATTAATAGACATGGGTGCAAAGATCATTCTCTGTGATCCACATAGGGCTACCGTTATTGGCCATGATTTTAAGTCTACCTTAAAGGCAACTACCATGGTTTCTCCAGATATTAGAGCGGGTATTTCATTATTGATCGCAGCCTTGTCGGCAAAAGGCACCTCTACCATTCATAACATTGAACAGATTGATAGAGGGTATGAAGACATTGACACACGTCTGAGAGCTATAGGTGCTAAAATAACAAGGGTTTAGTCTTAATATTTCAACTTGAAATTTAATGGTGCAGTATAGGATTTGGCAAATAGCAGACGCTATTGCATGATTTTGTATTAATTAGTTCGCATTATTTGGTATGCCTACTTACAACTATTATTTTAAGAATCCTCTTGGATTAGCACCCCTTTAGTAATTAAAAATTGGGCTGTTGCATAGGTGCCCATAACAAGTATATGGGCGTAGGGTACAGTGCTTAAAAATTTGTTCACCGCCAGTAGGCTATCGGACGCTATAAAGAAAAGCGCACCTATAAAAACCAATTTAAAGCTCTTGGATGTTACCATGTTCTTTCTGCCAAAAGCCGTGATTGCCATCAAAAGAATAGCCGAAACATAAACAATTACCGGAATTAATAATTCACCCAGACCGTCTTTAAGTAGTAAGAGCAATGCTGCCCCATAAAGAATGAATACTGCTAAGACCGCCCAAAAAGAAATTGAAGCTTTATTATTCCTTCGTTTTAGGAACACTATACTGTAGATAATGTGCGATAATAAGAACGAAAGAAGTCCCAACATAAAATAGAGGGAAGAAACCGCATCATACATTAAAAACGAATCACCCAACCAAGAGAAGAACAATGCCAAAAGCATTAAAATATAAGTATAGCGGTCTAAACCTCTACCATTTACCGCGAAATATATGAAGAGGGAAAAAAGAATAAGCGGCTTGGTAAAATGCCGTAAAGATTCATTGGCCAAACTTCCAGTAACCAAATCCAAAATTACCAGGACTATAAAAAGGGGTAGAAAAAAGCTTGGTTTATATTGTGGCTTTACCATTTTCGATTAGCTGTCTTTCCAGCCAATTCTGTTGTGTTCCCCATCGCAAAAAGGTTTGTTGCCAGAGGCCCCACAGCGACATAAGGCCGTAGTTTTTTCCTTTTTATGTTCCACACCATCTTGGTCCGTGATCACTATGGTTCCTTGGACCAATATGGGTCCGTTAGGTTTGATATTGATTTTGGTCATACTCGAGGAGTTTTCTTGATTTTTAATGTTGTCTTTCATAATATAACTCAAAGCAGCCGATGGGCATTCATCTATTTGCGCCTTCAGTTCTGCGATGCTCGCATGTTCTGGTTTTATCCAGGGTTTGCCCTTAGGGTCGTAAACATTAGGCAAAGTCTTTACACAGGTACCCGCATGGATACATTTCTTTGGTTTCCACAGAATGGTTAAATCGCCTTTTACATACTCTTTTATTATTTCCTTTTCCATATAATGCCATTATTGGTTAGCGAACGGGAATAGGAGGTGGGCCATCCGGAATAATGGGTACGTATTTTTCACTTCCTTTACGTTCTTTGTACTCAGCTTTTATTTTGTCAACTAATTTAGGATTTTCGAACAGATCAACCGCTGTCATTCCAAGTGCTTTTGCAGCATATACCATACCTTTATGCCCAATACTCATCCCTCCACAGGCTACTACAGCCCACGAGTGCCACGGCGTATCTTTAGGGGCTACGGTAACGCCAAGGTTAATATTGGATACATTCCAACTAACGTCGCCCACATCGGTAGAGCCGCCACCCGGGTGCTCTTTGGTTTTTTCCAGTGGATTTATGGCACTATCCATTCCTACCTGAGGTTTGCCCGTGGCTTCCTGTATTTTTTTTCCAAAAGTAGTTTCCTCGGCCGTATAGGAAATTGAACCAAGGAGTTCCAAATTCTTTTGCATAGCTTCACCACCTGCTCGATTCACAAGGACCTCATAAATTCCAGATATCAGCGAAATTTTGTAATCTACATTGGCCATAATAGCTGCACCTTCCGCCATCTTCTTTACTTGTTCATATACTGGCATCATACCACTGCGCTTAGTATCACGTACCCTTACCCATAATTTGGAATAATCGGGGACTACATTGACCACCTGCCCTCCATCCTGAATATGATAATGAATGCGGACTGTTGGTTTTATATGTTCTCGATAATAGTTGATTCCGGTAGTATAAAGTTCTAGCGCATCAGAAGCACTTCGTCCGTTCCAGGGATCACCTGAGGCATGTGCAGCCTGCCCAAAGAATTCTACTTTGAAATCTACCAATGCCAACGTACTTTGAACATCAGCCTCCATTTTTGCTGAAGGATGCCAGCTGAGGTTAACATCAACTTCATCCCAAAGCCCTTCTCGAACCATCCAAATTTTACCAAAGAACTTCTCTTCAGAAGGCGTGCCTAAAAATTTTATAGTGCCTTTTATTTTCCCTTGTTCAATCAATTCTTTGGTAGCAATCGCCGCTCCCAAACTTGCCGCGCCAAAAAGGTTATGACCACAACCATGACCGGCTGCACCTGCATTGAGAGGTTCTTTTGTAGGCATGGCCTTTTGTGATATGCCCGGCAAGGCATCAAATTCTCCCAAAACGCTAATTACGGGCTTGCCAGAACCATATGTGGCCGTGAAGGCCGTTGGTATACCTGCGACTCCTCGTTTAACCGTCATTCCATTTTTTTCGGCATAATCGGCTAATATTTTTGCCGACTCATGTTCTTCAAAAGCTGTTTCTGCTAGGGCCCAGATCGAATCACTGATCTTTATAAGTTCTGATTTATGTTTTTCAACAGAAGCGACGAGTGCTTTTTTATTGTTGTTCATTTTTTGGGCATTGACTGGGATAGCCATAAGTATAAAAAGCCCTAAGAGTATTTTTTTCATTTTAAAGTTAAGTTAGTCGTTATATTTATTATTGTAATGATCAAAGGAGGCTTTGATTAATTCCTTTAATACATCGATATTTATTTCTGATAGTCGCTTAATGTATAAGCAAGATTTACCGGTCTTGTACTTTCCTAATTTTTGCATTAAATTTCCGTAATTCGAAAACCCCGCCATTATGTACAGCGATAAATTTTGTTTTCGCGGCGAAAACCCTGTAAGCAACATATCGCCTTCACGCCCCGAATCGTATTTGTAATGGTAACTTCCAAAACCAATAATACTAGGCCCCCACATTACAGGATCTTCACCTGTTATTTCTTTCATCAAGTCAACAAGCTTAACACTATCCTGTCTTTGGATTTCGTCAACACTGTCTAAAAAAGAAGTTACAGATACTGCTGTGGGTCTAGTTTTATTTTGAGTCATGGATACGCATAGCTTTGACCTAAATATAATAAAAAAGGATTACCCCAAGGCCTCTTTATACACTTTTAGACAACGTTCACGGGCCATTTTATGATCTACCATTTGTGATGGGTAAGTAAGTTCCTGTAAATCAGGAACCCATTTATTGATATATTCTTTTTCTTTATCGAATTTATCTACTTGCGTAATGGGATTGAATATTCTAAAATAGGGTGCGGCATCGACTCCACTGCCCGCTGCCCATTGCCAGTTGCCAATATTAGAACTTAATTCAAAATCCAATAGTTTCCCAGCAAAGTAAGCTTCTCCCCAACGCCAATCAATCAGCAAATGTTTGCAGAGAAAACTGGCCACCAACATGCGCACGCGGTTGTGCATAAAACCTGTTTGGTTAAGCTCTCTCATACCTGCGTCAACAAGCGGGTATCCCGTTTGTCCGTTCTTCCATTTTTCGAAATCTTCACTATTATTCCGCCATTGTATGCGATCATATTTGGGTTTAAAAGCATGGCTCACTGTCTTTGGAAAGTGCCAAAGGATTTGCATAAAAAATTCACGCCAGATCAATTCATTCCAAAATACTTCATTATTGGCCTTTAATGCGCGTTTCATGATTTTTCGGATTGAAACAGTACCAAATCTTAAATGCGGACCAATTCTAGAAGTACCATTTATTATTGCTGGAAAGTTCCTTGTGGCCTCATAGTTTTCTATAAACGCATCGGAGCAAGTATAGTTGGGAACTGCAATTTTGGAAGGTACAAAACCCATTTGTGCCAAGGAAACGAATGGAAGCTTTGGGTCTTGTATAAAATTAGTAGTATTTGACAGGTTATCCTCGGTTCTTAAATGAATTTCAGGATTGAATTTTTCCTTCCATCTATTCTTATAGGGTGTATATACTACATAAGGATTACCATCAGATTTGACGATTTCATCTTTTTCAAAAACTACGTGATCCTTATAAGTATAAAAGGCTATATTCTTGAGTGATAGCAGTTTTTTTAGCGCAGCATCGCGTTGAAGTGCATACGGTTCATAATCATGATTGGTATATACGGCATCAATAGAATACTTGTCAGTCAAGGAATTGAATACATCAATAGGATTACCGTAATACATGGCGATTGAGCTATTGTAATTCTGTTTTAATTGCTCACTAAGATCTTGAACCGTATTGTGAATGAATGTTACACGGGCATCATTTTTAGGTAATTGGCTGAGTATTTCCTTATCAAATATGAAAATAGGCAGTACATTCGAGTTACTTTCCAAAGCATGATTAAGGCCAATATTATCTTCTAAACGTAAATCGCGCCGAAACCAAAATATCGATACGTTCTGCTTCATGCTAAATCGCTTTTAAAGCTAATGAATTTGGTATACTTTCAATTTTTCCGAATAGTTCGGCAAGTTTCTTTTCTCGGTATTTAAAGACGGCAATCAGCTGTTTTTTGACCATGGGGTATCCCAATTGGCCAAGAAATCCAAAAGGTAATTTTAAATCGATTATATCTTCCATTTCGACTCCTTCAGCTACTGGATTAATAAAGTGTTTATGATGCCAAAGGGAATAAGGACCAAAACGTTGTTCATCAACAAAATACGAACCTTGACGCACATGGGTAATTTCGGTAACCCATTTCGTGGCATACCCAGGAAATGGCGATACTTTATACTGTATAATTTGACCTGGAAACATGGGTCTTTCGGCCCCCGCCAAAATAGTGAATCCCATATGGTCTGGGGTTATTTCCGCCAGGTTCTTGGGATTGGATAAAAACTCCCAAGCCTCATCCGCAGTAATTGGCAATACTTGTTTTGAATGCAGTTGATGTAATGTCATAAAATCATTTTCAACAAAGATAAACGTAAAAATGTTTAATTGAATTAAAATAAAGTTAAACAATAGCTGAATTTTCGCAGAATTCATTTCCATTCATATTTGGAAACATTACCATTTAACGATATGATAATGCATATTATGGATTCATTGATCAAACTAAGCAATAATTAATGTATGTTATGTACATTGCCAACTCTAGTTGCTTATGAAATTACGGTTTTTACATATGGTCTTTGCACTATTGCCTTACTTGTTAATTTCGCAGGTAAGTGTAGAAGAAATAGGGGAGATGCCCCCCGAATTAGCGGAAAATTCAGGGCTTATATTTTATAATGGTAAACTTATTTCCCATAATGATTCAGGTAATACCCCAGAACTTTATGAAATAGATACGGTTTCTATGCAGGTTAATAGAATCGTGACCATTTCAAATGCGGTAAATATTGATTGGGAAGATATTACCCAAGATGAAAACTACATTTATATTGCCGATATCGGCAATTATTTTGGGACTCGTGAAGATTTGAGCATTTATAAAATTTCTAAACAGGACTTTGATAGTTCTGGTAATGTCGCAGCAGAAAAAATAAATTTTGCTTATGAAGATCAGAATAGTTTCGAAGATAGCGGCAAGAGTAATTGGGATGCAGAAGCTTTATTCGTACTTAATGATCAATTGGTAATACTCACAAAACAATGGCTAGGCAGCGGTACAGTTGCATACTCGGTTACCAAAGAACCAGGGAATCATACGGCAAAAAGATTAGATACGTACCAAGTTGACGGACTTGTTACAGGTGCATCATTTAACCCTTTATCAAATGAATTATTAATTCTTGGGCATTCAAGCATACTGGTGCCATTTGTCAATAGAGTTAATGGTGTGACAACCAGTACTATTTTTGGTGGCACTGTGGAAAACCTTCCGTTTGACATTGGATTCGCACAAACTGAGGGCATAGCTTATATTTCGCAAAACAGATTTGTTATTTCTTCTGAACACTTTCAAAGAACTATCCCTGCAATTAATTTGAATCCCTTATTATACAGTCTTCAAATGGAAAATGAAGTAAATTCTAATGAGGAAATGGAACCAAATCTCGATATTATAGAAGATAGTTTGTTGCTTTATAAAAAGTATGGTTCAAACATTCTTGAATATGAGCTTTCAACGAAGAAAAGAGTTTTAGCACAAGCAGTATTTGATACCTCCGGCAAAATGGTTCATTTTAAGCAAGGTTCTGAAATAGAGCACACGGCATTAGATTTAATTAGTTTAAAATCAGGGGTATATTACCTCACATTCTATCTAGGTGACAAGATTATTTCAAAGCCATTTGTAAGTAATTGATTTCATATCTTCATTTTTATTTAAGAATTCATTAACAAAAGCAACAAGGGTTTATCTCTAGCTTTGTGAAAACTAAAAATCAATTTAAAATGAAAAGATTTATCTTATTATTATGTGTGGCTCTGGCTTCTTTATCTGTGGAAGCCCAAATACAGACACCTGCACCTAGCCCAGCTTCAGAATTACAGCAAACGGTAGGATTAACTGATGTTACGGT
>JABDKZ010000269.1 GCA_013001935.1 Maribacter sp. | reverse complement strand
GCTTGAATCGAAGATGAAGCATTTAGATTCGGTAATTGCGCTTTTAGACAGTAATGAAAAACTTCCATTGGTTACTACGATTACGGTTGAAGCAGAAAATTTTATGCACTATTTAGAATTGCAGGGTACAGTGCAAACCAAACAAAATGTTTTGGTTTATCCAGAAATGGCGGGCACCCTTCAACGCGTTTATGTCTCCCAGGGCCAACGTGTAACCAAGGGACAGATTTTAGCAAAAATAGACGATGGTGGTGTCGGCAGTCAGCTCGAACAATTGAAAACCCAAGCCGAATTGGCGAAAACAACTTTTGAACGTCAAAAGAGGCTTTGGGAACAAAAAATCGGTTCTGAGATACAATTTCTGCAAGCTCAAACGAATTACGTGGCTGCGGAAAATGCGGTAAAACAAATTAAGAGTCAACTTGGGAAATCTACAATTAAAGCCCCTTTCTCGGGAATAATCGATGATGTTATCAAAGATCAAGGTACTGTTGTCGCCCCAGGATCAGGATCAGAAGTGTTCCGCATTGTTAATCTGAGCGATATGTATATTGAGGTTGATGTTCCTGAAACCTACCTCGGACAAGTTACCAAAGGCAAGGAGGCCATTGTATACTTCCCTGTTCTTGGCGACAGTGTAACCACTAAGATTCGTGAAACTGGCCATTTCATTAACCCTAGTAACAGGTCATTCAGTGCCGAAATTCCTGTTCCGAATATGAAAGGGAATATTAAGCCAAATTTAACGGCCAAGGTGAGTCTCAATGATTACAACAACGCAAATGCTATTTTAATTCCACAAAGCATTATTTCAGAAAATGCCGTAGGTGAGCAATATGCCTATGTAACCTCAGAACCCGATGAGAATAATGAAGCTATCGTAACTAGAAGTATTATTAGCACAGGTAAGGCAAATCAGGGATTTGTAGAAATACTTTCTGGTATTTCTGCAGGTCAACATTTGATAAAAGAAGGGGCAAGAAGTGTAAAAGATGGTCAAAAAGTAAAAATACTAAACTAGAAGTTCCATGAGTAAGCAGCTGAAAAACGCCAATAAAGAATTTAGACTTTCCTCATGGGCGGTAGATAATCCTTCGGTCATCTATGTAATGATCGGTATTTTCCTTTATATAGGACTAAAATCGTATTTCTCAATGCCGAGGGAGGATTTTCCTGAAATCGTGGAAACCAAGATTTATGTAAGCACACCCTATCCAGGAAACACTGCAGAAGATGTAGAACGTTTGATCACTGACCCACTTGAAGACCGTTTAAAGGGTATTAGCAATGTGGTAGAGATCGTCTCAACATCACAAGAGGATTATTCTATTATAACTGTTGAATTCAATGAGGAGATCACTGTTGAAGAGGCCAAACAAAAGGTAAAAGACGAGGTTGACAGCGAAAAGTCTAGTGAGGATTGGCCTACATTTAACAATGCCAAAGTAGAGCCGAATGTTTTTGACTTGAACATCTCTGAATCGTTTCCTATAATGAATGTGAATTTCACCGGGGATTATCCAGTTGAAAAACTAAAGGAATACGCTGAACATCTTCAAGATGAAATCGAGGATCTTCCAGAAATCAAGGAGGCCGACATTCGTGGTGCCCAAGAAAAAGAAGTCGAAGTAGCTGTTGATATACATAAAATGATGGCTGCTAAAGTCAGCTTTCAAGATGTTATAAATGCCATTAGCAATGGTAACACCACAATGTCTGCAGGCAACCTAAAAACCAGTGGGCAACGCCGTACCATTCGAATTATTGGCGAAGTTGAAGATCCAAAAGAACTTGAAGATTTCGTGGTAAAGTCCGAAAACGGGGCCGTCTATTTAAAAGATATCGCTGAAATCACCTTCTCCGAGGAAGATAAAACTACCTATGCGAGGGAGTTTGGGGAGAGTGTTGTTATGCTCGATATTAAAAAGCGGGCGGGTCAAAATGCCATATCTGCAGCCGATAAAATAAAAGCACTCGTAAAGGACCAGTTAGAGAATTATTATCCTGCTGATTTAAAAATTTCAATTGCAAATGATTCTTCTTCCCGTACCTTGAACCAGGTCGATGATCTGGTCAACAATATCATTTTTGGGATTTTGTTGGTCGTGACTGTCCTAATGTTCTTCTTGGGTTTTCGAAATGCATTATTCGTTGGGTTTGCAATTCCGATGTCTATGTTCATGTCGTTCATGATCCTGAATTATTTGGGAGCCTTTGTCGACGGTATGAGCTTTACTTTGAACACCATGATCCTATTTGGTATGATCATGGGGCTTGGTATGTTAGTAGATAATGGTATCGTGGTTGTTGAGAATGTATATCGACTTATGGATCAAGAAGGTATGTCTCGCATTGAGGCAACCAAAAAGGGAATAGGGGAAATTGCCTTCCCTATTATCATCTCTACTACTACAACTGTGGCAGCATTCGTGCCGCTCGGACTTTGGCCTGGAATTTTTGGCCAATTCATGATCTATTTCCCCATTACCTTATCTGTAGTTTTAGGTTCTTCACTTTTCGTTGCCATCTTTATGAACTCCATGTTGGTATCTCGTTTTATGGAGATTGGAGAAAAAGAATTGACCCTGAAACAACTCATTCGCCTTAGTATTATCCTAGGTGGGTTTGGCCTTTTCATATTGATTGTCGGTGGTCCTGTAAGAGGCCTTGGTTCCTTAATGATTATTACCGCACTATTATTCTGGACCTATAAATATGTGATAAAAGGAGCCGCGGTCCAGTTTCAAAGGGTGGTAATGAGACGTTTGGAAAATGCCTACGAAAAACAATTGAAAGGGGCATTAAAAGGGGGCAATGTCTATTGGTATTTTGGGCTTACCGTTTTATTATTGATTGTCGTATTTATGCTTTTTGGAATGTCGCTTGGTAGCGGCAGGACCAAAGTCGAATTTTTTCCCGACAACAAACCTAATGAAATTTATGCCTATATAGAATACCCACAGGGTACATCAATAGAGAAGACCAATCAGCTGACTTTGGATATTGAAAAACGCGTCTATGCGGTCATGAACCAGGACAAATACAAAAAGGGTGATTTTAATTTCTTGGTAGAATCGGCAGTCTCACAAGT
>JABDKZ010000262.1 GCA_013001935.1 Maribacter sp. | reverse complement strand
ATCTGGATTGCCGCCCCTATCATGTTTGCATTGGTGGCCCTGGAATATTTCCTTTCCGTAAGAAAACAAAAGAAACTGTATCAAGGAAAAGACTTTTTAGCCTCTTCGGCTATCGGGTTTGGAAACTTATTTGTCAATGCTTTTACCAAGGTGGGCATATTTTACATCGTCGTAATCTGCTACAACCTTACCCCATGGACCATTCCCCATACCTGGTGGTCTTATCTATTGTGCTTTGTAACCCTGGATTTTGTGAGGTACTGGTCGCACAGGATTTCACATATGCAGCGTTTCTGGTGGGCTACCCATGTGGTACACCACAGTTCCAAATGCTATAATTTCTCTACCTCTTTTCGTCTGTCCTGGGTGCAAAACCTGAAGCTGGTATTTTTTATACCCGTTTTCATGATGAGCTTTGACCCTGTGGTATTTATAATCGTACATCAGGCCGAAATACTGTACCAGTTCTGGATCCATACTGAATTGATACGTAAACTGCCCGGGCCCATCGAATACATTTTTGTGACTCCCTCCCACCATCGGGTACACCATGCTGTGAATAAAGACTATATCGATAAGAATTTTGGTTCCACACTTATTGTATGGGACCGCATCTTTGGCAGCTTTCAGGAAGAAAAAGAACAGGCCATTTATGGTATCACCAAGCCGGTAGACTCTTACAACCCTGTATACCTGGTGTTTCATGCCTGGGGTGATTTGTTCAGGGACATTTGGAAACGACCGTTGAAAACCTGGACCATTCTTTTCGGCAGTCCCACAGCCTGGGAACGCCGGCAAGTGCAAAAGGCAAAAGCCAAAAAAATTATTGCATCTCCAGCAGATAAAATGAGTGCCTAGGTGAATTGCCTTTTATGGCTCAGCTGTTCAGAAATACTTTCGGTGAACACCCTTTGATTTTTTCCCAGTATTACTCCCATTCAGGAAATTGAGTGATATTTAAATCTAAAGTTGTGATGGTATTCATGTCTTCATTGGAAAGTTCAAAATCGAAAATATTAAGGTTTTCAATCATGTGTGCCTTTTGTGAAGACCTTGGTATGGCTACCACCCCTCTTTGGTAGTGCCATCTTAAACATACCTGAGCAATTGTCTTGTTGTATTTTTCGCCAATAGCCGCTAAGGTAGGGTTGTTGAAAATATTATTTCTACCTGCGGCAAAAGGTGACCAGGCTTCAATTTGCGTATTTGATTTTTTCAAATAAGGGTAAGATTTTTCTTCTTGAAAGAAAACATGTGTTTCTATTTGATTGATTGCAGGCTCAATTTTAGCGTAGCTGTTTAAATTATCTAGCTGCACTGGTAGAAAATTACTTACTCCAATAGCCCTAATTTTTCCAGCTTCATATAGTTCCTCCATGGCTTTCCATGAACCTTTTACATCACCTCTAGGGCGATGTATCAGGTATAAATCCAAATAGTCTACACCTAGTTTATTTAAAGATGTTTCAAAGGCCTTCTTTGTACCCTCATACCCAGCATCGGCTACCCAAAGTTTAGACGTGATAAAAAGTTTATTTCTTTCAATTCCACTTAATTTTATTCCTTCTCCCACAGCTTCCTCATTTCCATAAATATGGGCAGTATCTATTAATCGATAGCCTACGGAAATTGCATCGGACACGCTTCGCACACCGATATTGCCTTTAAGGGTGTTGGTGCCAAATCCAAGAATAGGAATTTGCACACCATTATTCAATAAAACTTTTGGTATTGAAATATTCTCTTTATCATAACTTATAGCTCCTAATATCCTTGGACCAATTGACCCCATAATTACAGTCGCTAAAGCAGTTTTTCCAGTTCTTTTTAAAAAATCTCGACGTTTTAATTGATTTACTTTTCTTTTCATCTTTGTTCTTTATTTGTCAAATACGGAATGCCAACGGTCTCGAATAAACGGTCGTTTTAATTCCTTTTATACCTTGTTGGCGGCTGCCTAAAGTTATGTCATTAAAAATATCAGATCTGCTACCAATAGTATCTGAAGTATCAAAACTAATGTGCCTATTTTCTTTTCATGTCGAAAAGCCACAAAAAACAAAATAATAGCCAACAATGGGAGAACGAATCCTGATACAATTCTTAAAGAATAAAATGATTTATTCTTAGATGAAAGCAATTTATACCAGTTTACTTCTTTAAATATTGGAGAAATCGAGTATTCAATTTTTTTATTTACTAGTTCCAATTTTGCGAAATCTTCTGTCACTAAAAATTCATGTTCACTCGTGATTACTTTGTATGAATAATGGTAGTTTCTTGCCGCATTGTAATATTGCTGTCGTTCCTTTTGTAAATCTATAATTACATCATTTATTATACTTCCTGGTGAAACAAAGTCGATTATAATTACAAGTGCAACAAAAACAAATACTGCATTTAATGATAGACGCAATTTATGTTTATACATCTTTTAATTTTGATTTCTTTTCCACTTGTCTTTAGGTTGTTGCCAACGGTCCTGGCTCTACCTGCCCATCTGTCAATACTTCGGCAGACAAGTATGGCGTGCTTTAGGCGTTGTTGTACACCGGCAATAAATATTTAGTTCTTTTTTGAAAGTAATGAATCCAATTCCAAATATTTTTCATTCATAATACTTAGTCCAAAAGCGGCAGCAGAAGCTGCAAATACCGAATAATCAAAAACCCCTTTTATTCCGGTAGAAGAGGTTATTGCCAGGGCAAAAATTAACATAAGAAATCCGCTTAATTTAGCAACAAGCTCTGTTTTAAAACCTATAATCAAGCTTAACCCAAATAAAATTTCAGCAGCTGTTGCTATGGTTCCAAAAACAGGGATTAACGATTCAGGAACTATAGGATTAATTAGTTTGGTATATTCTAAGAAACGTTCCCAATTACCCCAGGCGGATACTTCTGCAGGCCATAATCCAAATCTATCCGCTACAGCGGAAAGAAAACCAAATCCAATTGCAAGTCTTAAAAAGAGTTTAATGATTTTGTTGTTCATAGTATGTCGCTTTTAATTAATACAACGGTCTCGGCTATGATTTCGTTGTGGAATCATCCGTAGGATTATTCCGCTTAGAAATTAGCCGTTGATTAATACTTTTATTTTGGCTTGGCATAAAACCACAATGAATTATAGCTCTTTGTTAGCGGCATTATTTGCTTTACTTCGTACGTGATTTTAGCATTTTCATTTTATTCTTAAAGAGTATCATATGTTGGAATAATCGGGGTCATTTAATTTTCACTTCCGTTCACTTGCCAAACAGAAAAGGCTTTTGCTTACATTTGTTGTTTGCAAAAAATCGACAATCATTTTCATGCTTTTTAATATAAAATATTCACCTCTTTTCATACAATAACGATACAACGCAATTTTAATGTTGACAGCTTGCATCTCAAATAGCTCTTCAGAGTGCTATCAACTCTAATCAAATGAGAAAAATACCACTTTTATTGATTCTGGCATTTCTTTCTTTTCAACATGCTGCGATCAGTCAAATATTAATTGATAAATACAGCCCTCCCAATAAACTCAGGGTGTTTATCGATGGTTGTGAACGGTGGGATGGCGGCTGTGATTTAGATTATATCAGAACGGAAATTACGGCTGTAGACTTCTACAGGGATAATCAAAAGGCTGATGTCTTTCTGCAAATTAACAGAAACAGATCTGGTGGAGGTGGAAGACAATATGAACTGATTTTTATTGGTCAACAAAACATTCATGCGGGAAAAACAGACACCCTCTATGTAGATAACAAACAGACTGACACCGACTTTGAAGTTCGGAAAAAACTAACCCGGTTTATCAAATTAGGTTTAGCCCCGTATGTTGCGAAAACCAAAGCTGGAGAGGATATAGAAATCAACATGAAGACTGACGCCGTCATTCCGGAAGATTCAATACAGGAAAGCGGTGACCCCTGGAATTACTGGGTTTTTAATGTGGGGAGCAATGCCAACATTGAATTAGAGGAATTGAGCAGTGAAATCAATATAGGTGGAGACATCAACATTAACCGTATAACGGATAAGTGGAAAATATCCCTGTCCGGGAGAATAGATGAAAGGCTCAGAAGAACCATTCAAAAAGTGCCAAGAGTTGATGACAATGGCGATCCGGTTCTTGATGAAGACGGTAACCAGATCATCGATGACGTTGTGAATAATTTTGATGTATCAGAATTTGGATTTAGTCATCAGCTTGTGAAATCTATTTCTCCCCAATGGTCTTATGGATATGATATTGCAGGTCGTCAGAACACCCGACTTAATTATCAGTTTCAGACCAGCTTCAGACCGGCAGTAGAGTACAATTTTTTCCCGGAAGCCGTACAGAATTCCAAATTTCTAAGAGTGAACTACGGGATTGAACTCAGGAATAATCAATATGTCGAAGAAACGATTAGCGGTTTTCTTAAAGAAACCAGGGTCCTCCATAGTTTGAGAGCCAGCCTGGGACTAAATAAACGTTGGGGAAGCCTCGAGGTGGGATATCGTCTGAGGAATTATCTGGATGATTTTAGCTCTTGGTCCACAGGTTTGAATATTAGGGCAGACGTCCGCGTTACCGGGAATTTATCTTTTTATGTAAGGGCAGAGGGCAATTACGTAAAGGACCAGATTTACCTGGCATCCGGAGACTTCACTGAACAGGATATTTTGAGCGGGAGGGTCACGCTGCCCTCAGCTTATATCATCGATACCAGATTTGGATTTAATTATCGGTTTGGTTCTAATCTCAATAACTTCATAAACCGAAGATTTTTTGGAAGGGCCAATTTTGTTGGGACTGATTAAT
>JABDKZ010000247.1 GCA_013001935.1 Maribacter sp. | reverse complement strand
GTTTGTGATATAGACATGCTAATCGCAGAGACATATAATGGTAAACCTTGAAGCATCATAGAGAGATTGTATGAAATGGTGTCCCCAATATTCCCCATTTCCATAAGCACTTTAATAGATGTTGCATAACCAACCATAAAGGCCCCGGGAGCTGCTACTGCAATAGCTTTTAAAACAGTTTCACTCATGGTTGTAGCATTCATTCTTGAAGTAATGCCACAAAGAAGAGCAATAATAAGAAACACGGCAGATAGTTCATTTAGGTACCAATTAAGATTAAAAACCCCATATAAAATAACCATAAGACCAATTATAAAAATGAAGATAATCATCCAATTAGTAACCGATATCCTATAATCTTGAATTGGCTTTGATAAAGACATGCCACTATCATCTAATCCTTTTCCCAAACTTTTCCCAGGATGTTTTGTAATTTTTTTAAAATACCTGACATTATAGTAAGCCATAACACATAAGGCAGAAAAACACAAAGTACTTCGTAAAAGTGCACCTGAAAACATAGGTAATTCGGCTATTTTATGACCAGTACCAACGGTATAAGGGTTAATAGGCGAGAGCCCAAAACCAATGGTCATTGCGCCAACTGAAATTCCTGCAGCCAAAATTAAATCGCCTCCAAGCGCTAAACTCAAAACAGCAGCAATGGGTACCATGGCAATATTGTTTTCATAGCCAACAGCAACACCTAGAAAACCATAAACAAAGGTCATGATAACGATAATAAGGTTTTTGTTATTGAGACCTAATTTTTTAACCAATGTACCAACGGCATTCTCAACAGCTTTGGATTCTTCCATAAATCCGAACATGATGGCTCCTGCCAAGACAATGAAAATAATTTCTACAGCGGCTTTATAACCCAAGGGAATGGCTTTAAACATGTCAAGCAAACCAATTGGTGTAGATTGAATTACTTTATAGGAGTCTGGAACAACAGATTTTCTACCATCGACTACAATACGTTCGTAAGCTCCAGCTGGTAGTATATACGTAAGGATTGTAACTAATATGATAATGCCGAACAACATGGTAACTGCATGCGGGATACTTTTGTACCAAGGTTTTTTCCCAAGATTAAATTTGCTCATTTAGTAAATAAATAAGAGCCTAAGATAGTATTTTATTCATTCTTGAATTGTAAGTAACGATTCGGCCGGGCCTTCCGGTAGGCCGGTATGATTTTGAAGTGGACGTCGTCTACGTCAGCAGCGCGCGGGATGATGTGCTGGTTAAAGATTTTAGCTCTTGTTAGCTTTGGTTATTACAGAGCGAATGATATAAATCATTGACCACAAAACAATGTCATAAAAGACTATTTTATCAATTAAATTTGATTTAACTTTATAAAATAATATTTAATCCAATTAACGATTATATAAATTCTTGCTCATGGAACAATTGGGTAAAAGAATAAAGAAAAAAAGAGAAAGTCTTGGCTTTCAAATGAAAGAACTATCAGTCAAGATAGGCGTTACTTCCAGTTTTATTTCCCAAATCGAAAGTGGTAAAGCCTTCCCTTCTATCGTAACTTTAAAAAAATTAGCTGATGCCCTGCTTACCACCGTCGGAGAGCTAATAGGGGAAAATGAAGATTTAGTACATCACCCTTTACTGAAATCAAACGAAAGAAGATTTGTAAAAGAGAACAACAACGGAACCAGCTTACACTTGTTGTCTTATCATGATCCTGCAAAGCAAATTGAGCCTTACATCATTCAATTCAACATAAAATCAGATTCTGATGGGATCATGACCAGCAATTATCCGGGTCAAGAGTTTTGCTTTGTACTTACTGGCAGCTTTGAAGCAGTGGTCAATGGAAAACCATACAGGTTAAATGAGGGAGATGGGTTTTATTTTAACTCGAGTAGACCTCATTTTTTTAAAAATATCAGTGGTAAAAAAGCAGAAATACTTTGGATAATAACCCTCACCAATAATTGATAAAAATAGTATAAAAGATAAGAGATATGACTACAAGCACGAATGCCCTGCCAGAAGTAAGAGTATCAAATACAACTACAAAAATGATAGATCTTACACAAGCTGATGTACAAATACAAATGGATTATCATGACCTAAATGAAGATGCCAGGAGTATTATCAGAACTGAGAATTTACTACCAACAACATTACTCTCACGGTTGCACAATACTTTCCCCCAGCATTCCTTACTAAAACGAAGCTCAGCCCCCATTTTCAGTAAGGGCAAGAACAAGTATACCGGTTTATCAGGTTTCAGAATGATTTGTGAAATTTTGAAGCAAAATGACATCGAACTTAGTGCTATTAAAGAACGGGAGCTTTTCATTGAAGTGTATGCGTTTTTAGCAACAAAGCATATATTGAATACAATCGATTGGGATAATTATCAGAAAGATCCCGTCTTTCAATTGGTGTTTCCGCAACCCAATATGATCGACAAAAAGATCGTTGATGAATATAGCCGCATTGAAGATGATGGGGAACGAATGAAAATGGTCGTGAAATATAGAGATAAGACAAACCCCCATGATGGAAAGCAAATTCTTAATCGGCCTTCATTTTATTGGGAAGATGGCGCACTTGAAGCCATTGATGGCGGCCAGCACAAATACCCTCAAGTATTTTTATTGTTTGATAAAACAACACAAGGATGTTACGCGTACTGCACATATTGCTTTCGACATGCCCAAGTAAGGGGTGATGAGGATATGTTCATACAAAATGATGTGGATCAGGTACATAATTATCTTCGAAAGCACAAAGAAGTAACAGATGTTCTAATAACCGGTGGAGACGCAGGTTATATGCCTTATAGTAGATTAAATGAATACCTGGGCCCTATAATGGAGGACCCTGAATTAATGCATATACGTACTATCAGAATTGCTTCAAGGGCGCTAACCTACGAACCAAGTGTGGTTATCAACCCCAAATATGATGCTACTTTGGCACTTTTCGAAAAACTAATTGATCATGGTGTCCAGGTGATATGGATGGGACATTTCTCAACTCCTAAGGAATTCCTCAACGTTCATACATTAGCTGCAATTCGTAGATTACGTGCACATCGAATCAACATTAGAAGTCAGAGCCCCATGATGAACCACGTGAGTTTGTTCATGGATGAAAACGGCAAAGTAGAAATTGACAGATCTGCACAAAACTGGATAGACTTAGGACATATATTAA
>JABDKZ010000218.1 GCA_013001935.1 Maribacter sp. | reverse complement strand
GTGTAGATACGGGAAGTATGCCCGTAAAAGATACCGATACCGATAGCGTCATTCGTATGATGATTGGTAGAGAGTTGAAAGACTTATATCCAGCCAGAAATGTAACAGTTGAAAGTGTCCCTATTTTCGAAGTGAAAAATCTTACGGCTAAAGATACTTTGGTACATGATGTTTCTTTCTCTGTTAAGGCAGGAGAAGTACTAGGTATTGCTGGTTTAGGAGGAAGTGGTAGAACAGAAACCGCTAAATTAATTTTTGGTGCAGATAAAAAGAAGTCTGGAAAAATATTTTTGAACGGAGCAGAGATAACTACAAAATCTCCCGCAGATGCAGTAGCTCATAATATTGGTTTAGTGTCTGAAAATAGAAAAGAGGAGGGCGTTTTCTTACCATTATCCATCCAGGAAAATATTAGCGCAACTAATTTTAATTCTATTTCAGGAAGATTTGGATTTATTAATAAAGATAAGGAAAGTAGCAACGTCCAAAGTTTAATCAAGAAATTAAATATTAAAACACCAAGTGCAGCAACTCCAGTTAAAAATTTGAGCGGTGGAAATCAGCAGAAAGTAGCCTTGGCAAAATGGTTGAGTATTGATAGTAAAGTGATACTTATTGACGAGCCTACTCGTGGCGTGGACGTGGGTGCTAAAGTGGAGATTTATCATCTTATTAATGAAGTAGCCAAAAAAGGGGTTGGCGTAATTGTAATCTCCTCGGACATGCCAGAAATTATGGGCATTGCAGATCGAATTTTGGTGATGCACGAAGGCACTATTTATGGCGAACTATCTAAAGACAAATTCTTTGAAGAAAACATACTACGATATGCAATCGGCAAACCGTTAAAAAACTAATTCAAAAAAATATCAGCTAATGGCTTCAACCATAAAACATCAACCAAGTAGTTCAGGAGAAATACTTCAATTTTTAATAAAATACAATACCATATTTATCTTCGTTGTGCTGGTCATATTTTCAGCATTCATTTCTGATGTATTTTTTACCGCTGTCAACTTAAGCAACCTTTTAAAACAAGTTTCTGGAATAGGTATTATTAGTATCGGTATGCTTATCGTGATTCTCACAGGCGGAATTGATTTGTCTGTAGGTTCAATGGTAGCTTTAATGGCAGTAGCTTTTGCATTGCTAGTCAATATTTTTGCTTTGCCATTGGCAATTTTAATGACCATCATAATTGGCTTTAGCTTAGGGAGTGTGTCAGGGTATTTAGTGGCGTATCAGAAAATGGCGCCGTTTATTGCCACTTTAGCCATGATGACTGTTGCTCGTGGTATGGGCTTTATCTATTCAAAAGGTTCTCCTGTTACCTTCAAAACCTATGGTGGATTAGATATGTCCAATTTTGCCAATAACTCCTTTTTAGGAATTCCCAATATTGCCATCGTATTTTTTATTATTGTAATTCTTGCAGTTGTAATGTTACGATATAATGTTTTTGGTAGAATAATTATCGCTATAGGAAGTAACGAAGAAGCTTCCCGCTTATCAGGTATCAAGGTCAATAAATACAAATTTTTAGTGTACGCTATTTCTGGTGCTTTAGCAGCAATTGCATCCATCATTGTAGCATCAAGAACTAATCTAGGTTCTCCGAACATGGGGATGGCTTGGGAATTAGATGCTATTGCGGCGGTGGTCATTGGAGGGGCAAGTTTAAATGGTGGTAAGGGTTCTGCCATCAATACTTTAATGGGAGTATTAATTTTAGGATTGATAAGTAATATTTTAAATCTCCTAAATGTACCTTCCTATCCACAACAAGTAATCAAAGGAGGCATTATCATCTTTGCAGTTTTACTACAACGTTTTGAAAATAAATAAGTCAATATTTTATGGAAAGTGTAAAATTAAATGCTCAAAATCTTAGTGATTTTGCAGATAGAGTAGCCATTCCTAAATATGATAGACAGCAATTAAAAAAAGGTATTGTTCACATTGGAGTAGGTGGCTTTCATCGTTCCCATCAAGCCTATTACATTCATCAATTATTAGAAAAATATAGTGCAACAGATTGGGCAATATGTGGCGTAGGTTTGCGAGAAGCCGACCGAAATATGGCAAATGTTTTAAAAACTCAAGATTGCCTATACACGCTAGTCACACAGCACCCTGATGGAAAAGTCGAAAGTGAAGTCATTGGTTCAATAACGGCATACCTCTTAGCCGTTGATGAGCCTCAATTGGTCATTGATACAATGGCGCACCCCGACACTAAAATTGTTTCACTCACCATTACTGAAGGTGGTTATAATTTTAATCCCATTACAGGCGAGTTTAATTTTAAAAATCCTGATATTCAACATGACTTGGCGTATTCAGACGAACCTAAAACGGTTTATGGCTACATGATAGCTGCATTGCGAAAAAGACATGCCAACGGACTGCCGCCTTTCACCATTCTGTCTTGCGACAATATCCAGCACAACGGTGATATGCTTCGCATGATGCTGTTGGCTTTCGCCAAAAAACAAGATATAAAATTAGCTGATTGGATAGCAAGCGAAGTCGGTTTTCCCAATACTATGGTAGATAGAATTACACCTGTCACTACGCCGGAAGTCACGAGTTATTTAAAAAATACATATCAGATAACAGACGAATGGTGTGTGGTGTGCGAACCTTTTATTCAATGGGTAGTTGAGGATAATTTTTCAAACGGAAGACCGCCACTCGAAAAATTAGGGGTTCAATTTGTTCCCGATGTTACACCTTACGAAAAAATGAAAATCCGTTTACTCAATGCGAGTCATTCTGTTTTGGGTATTCCAGGAGCGATGCATGGACATCCGACGATTGATGTTTGTATGGAAGACTCTGTTTTTGCAAAATTTATGCGGCAGTTCATGGACATGGAAGTCACACCAATCTTGGGTAAGATTGAAGGCATTGATATTGAAAAATACAAGGAGTGTTTGGAAAAACGTTTTGCCAATCCAAACATAAAAGATAGTGTAAGCCGTATCTGTGCTGAAAGTGCTGCGAAGTTGCCTAAATTTTTAATTCCTACACTTAAGGAAAATTTAGAAAATGATGGAAGTATTAAATACGGTACATTTATTTTAGCGGCATGGTGTTATTATAGCGACAAAGGCATAAAAGAAAATGGTGAACCGCTTGAAATTATCGATGCACAAAAAGAGGAGCTACATCAAGCTGCAAAAAAAACGGAAAATGACTGGGCAGCCTTTTTAAGCCAGCCTGAAATATTCGAAAATCTTAATAAAAATGAACGATTCATCAAAGAATATACTTCAATTGTTCAAGCGATTTACAAAGAAAATAATATTCGACAACTGATGAGTGAATTATTAAAAATGGAGAAGTTTTGAGGAGGTATCTGGATAAAAAATAAAATTGAAAACGCACCACAACAATGTGGAAATCGACAATAGCCTACACAAGGTCGGCTACTTCGTTTCCACTCAACGTTATGTGCCACACCTCGTACCCGCTAAATCCGCACACGCCACCCTATTGCCATCTTTGGCAGCCGCCACTTTGGAGCTAACGCTCAGCTGTCAATGCCAATTCAGTTTGAATGGAGGGCACATAACATTGTTGATCGTGTCATTAAC